>NZ_JAMYPW010000004.1:0-233276 GCF_040320565.1 Mesorhizobium sp. M0664 | reverse complement strand
TCGACCTCAACCTCGTCGAGAGATAGCATGGAGCACTGTTCGCGATGTCCTCGCACACCTGTTCGCGATGTCTCCGGTCCAAACACCCCCTTGAGGGGGAGATGGCCGGCAGGCCAGAGGGGGTCGCCGCGCGTGAAGCACCAAGTTTGGTCCCACAGGGGGGTCGCGCCAGCCGAGGCGACCCCCTCTGTCGCCTTCGGCGACATCTCCCCCTCAAGGGGGGAGATCACGATCCGGCAATAGCCAGCGGGTTGCTTTCCAGTGCTGCGCGATCCGGCGTGTCGATCGACGGCCGGTTGGTGAAGGCGGCGAACAGCCGCCGGACATAGTCTTCGGGCATGTCGAGCGTGATCAGCACCAGCCTGGTGCCGCGCTGGCTGTCCGGCCAGGCCGGCAGTTGCACCGGCGGATGCAGGATCTTCTGCACGCCATGGATAACCAGCGGCCGCGACGGGTCTTCTGCAAGCTCGATGACGCCTTTCATCCGCAAAAGGCGCTCGCCATGCGCCGAGCGCAACAGATCGAGAAACATCTCGATTGCCGAAAACGGCACCGGCCCGTCATGAACCAGCGAATACGAACGCACGCGGGAATCGTGCCTGTGGTCATGGTGATCATGGTCGGCATGGTCATGCCCGTCGTGATCATGCCCGCCGTGGTCATGCCCGCCGTGGTCATGGTCGTGGCCGGCTTGTTCGCCGAGCCAACGCTGCACATCGACGGATTTGGTGGCCGGATTGTAGAGGCCGCTATCGAACAGGGTCGCGGTGCTTGCCTCGCCCACGTCGAGCACCACGGCGCCCGGGTTGAGCTGCCTGAGCCGCGCCCGCAACGCCTCGACATCGCCTGCATCCGTGGTCAGGTCGGCCTTGCTGAGCACCATGCGATCGGCGACGGCCACCTGCTTCACCGCCTCGACATGCGCATCGAGCGTCGCATTGCCGTTGACGGCATCGATCAGGGTGATGACGCCGTCGAGCCGGAAGGCCTGGACCAGGGCCGGGTGTGCCATGATCGACTGCAGTACGGGGGCGGGATCGGCGAGCCCGGTGGTTTCGACGATGACGCGGGCAAGCCGGTCGATGCGGCCGGTCTGCAGCCGGTCGACGAGGTCGGCCAGCGTGTCGACCAGCTCGCCGCGCACCGTGCAGCAGAGGCAGCCGTCGGAGAGCTGGATGATGCCGTCGGAGGCCTGCTCGACCAGGAGATGGTCGATCGCCACCTCGCCGAACTCGTTGATGATGACGGCGGTGTCGGCGAGCGCCGGATCCCGGAGCAGCCGGTTGAGCAGCGTCGTCTTGCCGGCACCGAGAAAGCCGGTGAGCACCGAAACGGGGATCGGGAAGCCGGCCATGCGGCTAGTTCAGCGCCTTGGCCGGCTGCTGGACCTGCGCGGCGGTGGCGGATCCGGCCACAACTGGCTCGGCGCCGGCCGGCGGCGCCCGGTCCGGCCGCCATGTCGGCAGCGGCACGTCGGCATATTCCTGCCCGGAGGCGTCGAGCATCGCCTTCGGCTTCGGTCCCGTGGCGCCGCCGAGGCCGACGGCGATCAGCGTCGGTACATGGTCGAGCTTTTCCTGATAGGGCGATTTCGGCACGTCCTTGCCCTTGTCGCCGACGGCGGGTGCGGTTTCCGATTGCTCCTCGACCGGCTTCTTCTTGCAGATTTCGTCGTTCATGTCGTTGGCCGACATGGTGTCGCCATAGGCGGGCAGCGCCGCGACCGTCAGCCAGCTCGGCGCCGGGGTTGCAAAACCCTGGTCGAGCAGTTTCGCCGCCGCCTCGGCGCGGGTGACTGCCGATCGTTCGCCGAGCACCACGGCGACCAGGGTGCGGCCGTTGCGGGTCGCCGAGCCGATCATGTTGAAACCGGACGAGCAGACGAAACCCGTCTTCATGCCGTCGGCACCCGGATAGCGGCCGATCAGCAGGTTGTAGTTGGAGATCGCCTTCTTGCCGACGGCAAGGCCTTCGATCGAGAACCAGGGGGCATATTGCGGAAATTCCTTGCGAATCGCCATCACCAGCAAAGCGAGATCGCGCGCTGTCGTATACTGGTCCGGCGAATAGAGCCCGTTCGGATTGACGAAATGGGACCCGCTCATGCCGAGCCTCTGCGCTTCGGCATTCATGCGTTCGGCGAAAGCCGCTTGCGAACCGCCGATATTCTCGCCGACCGCCATGGCGATATCGTTGGCCGATTTGACCAGCATCATCTTCAGCGCATTGTCCAACCGCATCACCGAGCCCGGCTTGAAGCCCATCTTGCTCGGCGGCTCGCCGGCAGAATGTTTCGTTACCTTGACCGGCGAATCGAGCTGGACCTCGCCCGCGGCAATCGCCCGAAACGCCACATAGGCGGTCATCAGCTTGGTCAGCGACGCCGGGTACCAGCGCCTGAACGCCTCCTGGTGCTGCAGGATCTTGCCGCTGTTCAGGTCGAACAGGATTGTCGGATTGGCCAAGGCAGGCCCGGCCAGCGACGCAAGCACCACCGTGCCCGCCACCAACAGTCTGAGGAAATGCCTGTAGCGCATCATGAAAACCGAAATAGCCTCTTGCCGCAGTCGCACCTGGCTCCGTAAGATTTCGTTACACGATCGCCAGGATAATGGTCCGGCCCTCTGTTCCCGGACCACAGTCGCGGTGCTATTTACTCTATGTGACGTCAACATGGCAAAGTGCTGCCGATCACAATGTGGAAGCAGCAGCACAATGCAAAGCAGCGTGCATGGTTGCAAGGCAGCAGGCACAATTGCAAAGCAGCAGGCCAAGACCGCCTGCTCCAACAGCGAAATGGAACCATCATGCCGATCCTGAACCGAGCCGCCGAAATGCAGGACGAGGTGGCCGGCTGGCGCCGCCATTTGCACCAGACGCCGGAGCTGAATTTCGACGTCTTCAAGACCGCCGCTTTCGTCACCGAGAAGCTGAAGGCTTTCGGCTGCGACGATATCGTGACGGGTTTGGGCAAGACCGGCGTCGTCGGCATCATCCGCGGCCGCCACGGCGAAGGCTCGACCATCGGCCTGCGCGCCGACATGGATGCCCTGCCGCTCAACGAGATCACCGGCAAATCCTATGCCTCGACCGTCCCCGGCAAGATGCACGCCTGCGGCCATGACGGCCACACCGCTATGTTGTTGGGTGCCGCCAAATACCTCGCCGAAACGCGCAATTTCGCAGGCTCCGTCGCGGTCATCTTCCAGCCGGCCGAAGAGGGCGGCGGCGGCGGCAACGAGATGGTCAAGGACGGTATGATGGAGCGCTTCGCTATCTCCAAGGTTTTCGGCATGCACAACATGCCGGGCCTGCCGGTCGGCCAGTTCGCCATCAGGCCCGGCCCGATCATGGCGGCGACCGCCGAATTCACCATCACCGTCAAGGGCCGGGGCGGCCACGCGGCGATGCCGCACGGCACCATCGATCCGATCGTCATCACCAGCCAACTCGTCGGCGCATTGCAGACGATCGCCTCGCGCAGCACAGATCCGGTCGAGGCGGTGGTCGTCTCGGTGACGAAATTCCACGCCGGCGACGCCTATAACGTCATTCCCGAGACTGCCGAGATCGCCGGCACCGTACGCACGCTGAAGAAGGAAGTCGCCAAGAAGGCCGAAGAGCGCATCCGCGCACTTTGCCAAGGCCTGGGCGCTGCCTTCGGCGCGACAATCGAGGTTGATTACAATGCCAATTACCCCGTCACCTTCAACCATCCGGAAGAGACGGTCTTTGCCAGCGACATCGCGGCCGACGTCGCCGGCGACAGCCATGTGCACCGCGCCATCCAGCCGGTGATGGGCGGCGAGGATTTCTCCTACATGCTTGAAGCGCGGCCGGGCGCCTTCATCTTCATCGGCAATGGCGATACCGCCGGCCTGCACAACCCAGCCTACGACTTCAACGACGAGGTCATCCCGCACGGCATGAGCTATTGGGTGAAGCTGGCGGAAACAGCGCTGGCGGCGTAGCCATTCGGCATCGGCGGTGCGGCAACCGCCGCACCTCTGGGCGGCAAAACTGGGCAGGACATGTTCGGCTGGTCACTTCCGGCCGGACGACTTCCGGGCAAGGCCGAAGGCAATGCCCAGAGCGATACCTATACCAATGCCCGTAACAATGTTGTCCAACACGACGCCGATAGCCACGCCGATCACGACGCCGAGTGTGAGGTGTTTGGCATCCATCATGCCCGGTCATGTAGCGTGGAAGGGAAGAGCCGCAACCGCTACGGTCCGCTCTTCGGATCCTCGACCTCCAGCGCCTCCATGACCGGCGCCAGCTCATTGTCATCGGCAGCCTGCGGCTCTTCGCCTGTCCTCGCCTTCGTCAGGGCTGCCTCGATCGCCTCCTGGATATTGCCGAGTTCGTCTTCGCGAACCTCGTGGCCATAGCCGGCAGCATCGGCATCCTGCTCGAATTGCTGCGCCAGGACAGCGACGCTCACCTCGCTCTCGGCCGGCAGATTGCCGACATTCTCCTGCAGCCAGGTCTCAAAGAACTCTTTGGTGGCGCTCATGCGGTCTCTCCTCGGGACACTAAAGCGCGTCGGCATCCCGAAAGTTCCGCTCTCTGAGCCGTCTTTGCGCCCGTTGCCGGCTGCCCCGCAACTCAGCGCGGCCAGGCGGCGTTGGCGCCGCCTGGCTCGGCTGCTTACTGGCTGGCAGCAGTCGTCGGTTCGCACGACACGTTCGGGTTCATGTCCGCGAACGCGCCGGTCGGGTTGCCCTTCCAGGCCCAGACATGCAGCTCGTAGAACGGGCCGAGGCCATAGCGGTTGGGCGCGCTGTTGAAGTTGAACAGATGCCCATCGAGCGAGGCCGGGCCTTTCGAGGTGATGTATTCGACAGCGATCAGTTTTAGCGTGCCGTCGGCCATCGGCTCGTACATCACCGCTTCCGGCTTGGCGACATCGACAGCGTCGTCCTTGAGGTAGCCCGGATTGACGTAGTGGATGCCCATGGCGCCGCCGGTGATGCCGCTGGCGCAGGGGATTGGCGCATAGCCCTCGGCGGTCGCCGCCGCCACATTCTCGAAGCGGCTGTTGGCCGCGCGTACCTTGTCGGCCAGCGGATTGGGACCGGACGCGGGCGCTGCCTGATGCGCCTGCGCCAACGCAGTGCAGGCCGACAGCAGCGCCGCGGCAGCGAGAACTCTATTGCGAAAGTTGATTGTCATAGTCATTCCATTCTTCTTGAAAAGCACAGCCCGGCCGGCCGCCGGAGGTAAGGAGGTCCGGCAGGTGGGCGCTGTGGCTGTTGTTGCTGGGAGATCCCTGTCCCGATGCGACGAATGCAGGGGAAGATCATCCCTTCGGCAGATACGGGATGGTTCCGGCCAGATCGGAGTTGTCGATCAGCTGGAAACGGCTGTCGCTGCCGCCCTGACGGGCCGAAACGAACGGCGCGTAGGCAGGATCGTCGGTGAAGGCGCGCGCCGCGGCCTCGGTCGGGAACGCCATCAAGGCAATCAGCGTGGTGTCGAGCGGCTTGCCTTCGAGCGTCTTCACATTGCCGCTGCGGGACAGATATCTGCCGCCGTGCTTGTGAACGAGGTCGTGGACCGACGCGGCATAGGCCGGCATCCACTTCGGGTCCCTCACCTTGATGTCTGCGATAACGTAAGCGGTCATGGGTCATGTCTCCTGGTCGTGCACAGGGGTATCCCGTGCAGCGGCCAAGGGGTCGCATGGCAGGGCCGGCGCCAGCCAGTCCGCGATCTGTACTGGTGTGGCGAATCCGAAATTCGCATTCACTTTGGAGCAACGCAGCGAGCGAATTTCGGATTCAAAAGCCACACCAGCAAGTGCTTGGATTTCCAGTGTGGTTTTGGATTTGAAGTTCCTAATGCTGATGCCACCCAGAAAGCAGGAACTTCGAATCCACCGCACTGGGCCGGTACAGTTTCTGTACTCGCCGCGTCGCCGGGAAAGGCCTATGGTTCCGGCGGAGTTTGAGGGAAGGCAACATCGTGACCCAGTCCGGATACAAACAGTTCTGCCCGTTATCGATGGCCGCCGAGGTGCTGTGCACCCGCTGGACCATGGTTCTGCTTCGCGAATTGGTGGCGGGATCGACCCGTTTCAACGATTTGCGCCGCGGCGTCCCCAAAATGTCGCCGACCCTTCTGTCGCAACGCCTCAAGGAGCTCGAGCTGGCCGGGATCGTCGAGCGCAAGGAGGTGCGCGGCGAGAAAGGCATCTTCGAATACCGGATGACCGAGGCAGGCAGGGATCTGCGTTCCGTCGTCGAGGCGATGGGTTTTTGGGGCCAGAAATGGGTCGAGTCCCGGTTGTCGCTGAAGAACCTCGATCCATCGCTGCTGATGTGGGACATGCGGCGCAATCTCAACGCGTCGCCGCTGCCCGACGGGCGCACAGTAATACAATTTCTGTATCAGGAGCTCCCCGCCTCCAAGCGGTCATGGTGGCTGATCGTCGAGAAGCACGGCGAGGTCGACCTCTGCTGGTACGATCCGGGCTTCGATGTCGATCTCTACGTCTCGACCGACCTGCACACCATGACCGAAATCTGGATGGGGCTGATCACCGTCGAGAAGGCCGGGCCGAAAGTCATCTTGACGGGCGACCAGGACATCGCGCGCAAAATGCAGACCTGGCTCGGCCTGAGCCCGTTCGCGGTCGAACCCAAGCGAGCGGCCTAGCTGCCTCTTGGCGAAACGTCCCGAAGCGGTTATGTGTCGGGCCGCGTGGTCCCGTAGCTCAGTAGGATAGAGCGGCAGATTCCTAATCTGTAGGTCACAGGTTCGATTCCTGTCGGGATCACCACGCTTTCAACTGGTTACCTGACGGTCGCGTCGGTGCTCGGCTGTGAACGCGTGCGAGGAAGTCGCGCACCAACGCAAGCGCCTCATCGAAATGGGTTTCCAGTAGCCAGTGGCCGGCGCCATTGAGGAGATGGAGCTCTGCTTGCGGCAAGTCGCGCTTGTAGGCGCGGGCCGATGCGGCCGGCATATAGCCATCCTCGGGACCCCAGACGATCAGTGTCGGTGGTTGCCGTTCGCGCAGATAAGCCTGGTATTTCGGGAACCAGTTGAGGTTCGCCTCCAGCTTCTCCATCAGGCCGACCGCAAGCCGCCGACGGGGCGGCGTGTCCATCAGAGGCCAATGGAGTTTCCACAGATCCGGTGGCACGCGCTCGGCCACGGCCTCGCCAACCTCACCGATGAACTCGTGCCGGAAGCCCTCCTCGCTCACCGCTTCTTCCAGCGGGCGATGCTTGTCGGGCGTCTTGTCGTTCCAATACGCCTTGATGGCTGCGTATTTCGGGCCGAGCACGTCTTCGTAGATGTCGCCGTTTTGGATGATAAGCGCGGCAACGCGCTCCGGATAGGCGATGGCGTGGCGCAATCCGATCTGCGAGCCGTAATCGTGCAGCCAGAGCGCATAGTGAGATAGGCCGAGCGCGTCCGCGAAAGCCGCCAAAAACCCGGCATAGGTCTCGAAATCGTAGCCGAATGCAGCCATGTCGGGCGTAGCGCTGTAGCCGAAGCCAGGAAAATCCGGGGCGAACGTGTGCCAGCGATCAGCCAGTCCGGGCATCAGCCTTCGAAACTGATAGGACGAACAGGGATAGCCGTGCGGCAGCAGAAGCACGGGAGCGTCGGCCGGGCCTTCCTCGCGAAAGAAGACAGTAGTTCCGTCAACTCTGATTTGGCGGTGTCGCAACTTTGCCTCCTCGATCGAAAGGCTCCGAAAATGACTGGTAACCCCCGCATCCCGTTGTGAGCGCCTGGATCCGAAACTCATGATCAGGTCGAGGGTTCCCGGTCGCGCCGGTGACAGCGGCCAAGGAACCTGCCGCCGATCAGATCGTTTCGCGGTATCTGGCTAAGGCCAATCGGAGCGGAGGCAGACATGCCGCATGCTCACAATCGCGGGACACCGAACACGGGCCGGCTCTGCCAGTTCGGGGCTTGGCGCGATGCTGCGTGACGATGCTGCGTGACGTCGACTATGTCCTGCAAAAACTCGACTGGATGCGCGCCGAAGGCATCTGGCCCAACGGCTGGCGTTATCTCTGGACCGATGCCTTTGGGGTCGTGCTCTACGTCTCGCTTTATGCGGAAACTGGCGAAGAGCGCTGGCTGGGCGAAGCCGCGCGGCTGGTGGCCGATGTCGAGCGTGTGCTCGGCCGCCGGCGCGGACTGAGGATCGGCGAAGCGGCCGATCGCGACGGCCAGTATTTCCACTATCTGGCGATGTGGCTGTTCGCCCTGGCGCGTCTCGGCGATCTGAAGCCGGAATACCGCAAGCGCGGCATTGCGCTGGCGCGGGACATTCACCCGGCATTTGTGGTCCCTGGCCGCGGCGTGATCTGGAAGATGCAGGAGGATCTGAGCAGCCCATATCCCGGCTACCGTCTCGGCAGCATGGATGCCTATGACGGCGACGTGGCGAAGCGGTTTGACGAACTGGAAAAATGGGCGAGAAAGAACCTTCCGGTCGGCGACGTCGTGGGGCGCTGGTGCAATGAGGATTATGATACGGCCGACAGGATTCCATATGCCGGCGAGCCCGATCCAAAAATGGGCTCGAGCGCGACCCGGCGATCGTAATCATTGCCGCGATCATGCGCGGCGCCGACCCTCCCGCCACGAAGCCAGCAGCCGCATGACAAATTGGGGGGCAGATCACAAGGAGAAATCCCATGCATGCAAAACTCGTGACCGGAGCAATGCTGATCGCGATGTCGGCGCTGCTCCAACCGGCATCGGCGGCACCCGATTGGCAAACAATCGCTAAGGCGCTCGGCAAATCCGGAACCGAGACGCCTGATGGCGTCTACCGGGTCGGGCTGCCGCGAACGGACCTGAAGGTTTCGCTCGACGGCGTGGCCCTGAAACCCGGATTTGCGCTTGGAGGCTGGATTGCGTTCGAACCCATGGGAGATCAGGCAATGGTTATGGGCGACATCGTTCTGACGCAGGACGAGGTGAACCCGGTCATGAAGAAGCTTGAAGAAAGCGGGATCGAGATCACTGCGGTACACAACCACTTGCTGCGCGCGGAGCCAATGACACTCTACATGCACGTCTTCGGCCAGGGCGACCCGGTTACGCTCGCCACAGCGCTTCATGCCGGATTGGCGCTGAGCAAAACACCGATGGGAGGCGGCGCCCAGCCGCAAGCCGCACCACAGATCGAGTTCGACACGGCCGGTGTCGACCAAACCATCGGTTATAAGGGTAAGGCCAATGGCGCGGTCTACCAGTTCACGATCTCGCGCGCTGAGCCGGTCGAGGAAAATGGAATGGAAGTGCCGGCGGCCATGGGCTCGGCAATAGCGATTAACTTCCAATCGACAGGTGGCGGCAAGGCGGCGATCACGGGTGATTTTGTGCTGACAGCAAAGGAGGTCAATCCGGTTATCAAAGCCATGCTGGATAACGGCATCGAGATCACCGCGTTGCATAGCCACATGCTCGATGAGCAACCGCGGCTCTTCTTCATGCATTTCTGGGCGTACGACGATGCGCAGAAGCTGGCGAAAGGACTGCGCGCAGCCCTCGACAAGGTCGCCGTCAAAAAGAGCTAGATTGGGCGTCCGCGCGCGCGTCCAACGGCGGAGTTCGGCCGACTCGGAGCGATCGTCGGCCTTCTTCCCGCCGCCTCGGGAATGGTTCTCTGGCACGGCGTCTCTCCGCCACCAGCATTGCGCCTGAGATCACCTTTCCATCGCACACGAGACTCAAGGGGCGGGCCGGGCTTTTGCGAACTAACGCGTTCGGAA
Organism: Mesorhizobium sp. M0664; assembly: GCF_040320565.1. Taxonomy (NCBI): domain Bacteria; kingdom Pseudomonadati; phylum Pseudomonadota; class Alphaproteobacteria; order Hyphomicrobiales; family Phyllobacteriaceae; genus Mesorhizobium; species Mesorhizobium sp. M0664. Next base: position 223,524 of record NZ_JAMYPW010000004.1, on the reverse strand, counting down.
CGATCAAAGGTCCGCTTCGTTCTGATCGGATGGACTGGATTAGACTAGGCCTCCTGGCGTTGGCGGGGTTCCTCACCTGGACACTGAACACCCTCTCGGCCGGAGGCGGAGGTCTATTGCTGATCCCCGCCGTGACTTTCATCACAGGGAGCGCGGCGGTTGCGCCGGTCATCACCTTGACCGAGCTCATCGGCAATCCCATCCGCGCCCTGGCCTTCCGGCGCGACATCGATTGGAGCCTGGTCCGTTGGTACCTGCCCGGCGCCATCGCCGGTGCCGCTGCGGGCTCCTGGCTCTTCGCCAACAGTCGGGCGGAATGGCTCCAGATACTCATAGGGATCTATCTGATCAGTGCAGTCTGGGAATTTCGCGGCGGCGCGCGCGAGCGGAGCTACCGAGCCCGCCGCTGGTGGTTCCTCCCGGTCGGCCTGATCGTCGCGCTGTTGTCGGCGCTGATGGGCACGGTGGGACCCGTCTTGAATTCGCTCTATCTGAACTACGGTTCGGAGAAGGAGACGTTGGTCGCCACGAAATCGGTGAACTCGTTTGTGACCGATGTCGTCAAGATCGCGGTATTCACCGGACTCGGCGCGCTCGGTGGTCAGGCGGTCATGTACGGCGCAGCCGCGGGTTTGGGCGCTGCGCTTGCCAATCTGCTGGCCAAGCGCTGGCTCGAACGCCTAAGTGGACGACAGTTCCGCGGCCTTGTGGTCGCGCTCATGGCTGTGAGTGGAGCGCTGATGATCTGGAACCAGCACAGCTTCGTTGTGCAGGCCTGGCGCGCGGCCACAGGAATGTCTTAACAATGTCGATGTTGGCTGGAGCGCTGCGCCGTAGCTTGGTTGACCGGTCGCGCGATACGCAGAAGCTGGCAAAAGGCCTGCGCGCAGCCCTCGACAAGGTCGCCGTCAAAAAGAGCTAGCGCTTCCCGTCCGCGCGCATCATACAGGGCTCTTCGAACCAGCCGACCTAACCAGCTCAGCTTCGAGAAGCTTCGTGAGATTAGATCACGCTCAGGGTCACGGCGGCAAGAACCAGATAGCGGCCGACCTTGGCGGCAGTGACCAGCAAAAGGAAAACCCGAAAAGGCTCGCGCAGGACGCCCGCGACGACGGTTAGCGGATCACCGACAACGGCAGCCAACTCTGCAGGAGCGACCACTTTCCATAGCGGCGATACCACACTTGCGCGCGGTCCAGTTGCGCTTGGTTCATCGGAAACCACCGTTGGCCCCGAAAGCGCTCGATGCCTCGCCCGAGCCGCCAGTTGATCACCGATCCAAGCACGTTGCCGACGCTCGCGACTCCGATGAACAGCCAGGGCGAGTAATCCGCAAGCACGAGTTCGACCAGCACTGCTTCCGATTGCATCGGCAGGATCGTAGCGGCGAGCAAGGCCGCCAGGTACAGACCAGCACAGGCCGCGAGATCGGTCATTGAACCGCATATCCGCCAGTCGACCTAATGATGGTGACCTTCGGGTTCGACCATCTTGAACGGCAGCACCTGTTCGCGATCTTTCGCGGTCAGCACCAGACCTGCCTGGAACTCATGCGGTTCGGCAGGGGCGACGGTGCTCTCAAGGCGGTGATGGTTGTCGCCGACAGGTTTCGAGGCGAAGCGTCTCCGGCCCGCCGGGCCGGTCGATGATCACCGTCGCTGCCAGATCGTCGGCCTGGCGATCGATGGTCAGCCGCGTCCGCTCGCCGGCCGGTGTGTCGACGATTTCCAACGTCCCCGCAGCCAGGCGACCTTAAAGGGCTCCGGCGCAGCGTCAGTTGCGATACCGGTCCGTGGCCAGCGCAGCGCATCATAATTCTGCTGTTCCTTCAGCCTGCAAAGTCTCCGCGAGAATCGTGAGGGTCGCGCCGGTGAAAGCGGCCAAGGAACCTGCCGCCGATCAGATCGTTTCGGGTATCTGGCTAAGGCCAACCGGAGCGGAGGCAGATATGCCGTATGCCCGCAATCGCATGGAACCGAACATCGGCAAAGTCTGCCGTGGATTCGGGCCTTGGCGCGATGCTGCGTGACGTCGATTATGTCCTGCAAAAACTCGACTGGATGCGCGCCGAAGGCATCTGGCCCAACGGCTTGCGGTATCTGTGGACCGACGCATTCGGGGTCGTGCTCTACGTCTCGCTTTGCACAGAAACTGGCGAACAGCGCTGGCTGGACGCGGCCGAGCGGCTGGTCGTGGATGTCGAGCGTGTGCTCGGCCGCCGGCGCGGACTGAGGATCGGCGAAGCGGCCGATCGCGACGGCCAGTACTTCCACTATCTGGCGATGTGGCTGTTTGCTTTGGCGCGTCTCGGCGATCTGAGGCCGGAATACCGCGAGCGCGGCATTGCGCTGGCGCGGGACATTCACCCGGCGTTTGTGGTCCCTGGCCGCGGCGTGATCTGGAAGATGCAGGAGGATTTGAGCGGTCCTTACCCCGGCTACGGCCTCGGCAGCATGGATGCCTATGACGGCTACGTCTCTTACCGAATGCTCGACGACGAGGAACTGGCGCCCGAGATCGCGCAGATGCGTGCCCTGATGGAGCGCGATTGGCGCAGGCTCGACATCGAGCAGGACCTCGGCCTCGGCATGATGCTGTGGCTCGCCCATTTCTTTCCCGACGAGCCGTGGGCCGAGGCCCAGACGAGGCGTTCGCAGCGAACCCTGGAAACGATGTGGGTCGACCCGCCCGGTTATTTCAGCCGCGCGCCATGGCTGCGCGATACCAAGTTCGCCTTCACCAATTACGGCGTTTCGCTCGGCCTGCAGGCCGCCGGTATCTGGCCGGGGCGTGTCGATAGGCTGAACGCCTTCTTCGAGGACTGGCGCTCCGGCGACGAATACGACCGCGAGGCGATCACCTGGGTGATGGCCTGCACCTCGCACCTTCCCGGCGCTTTTCTGACCCGGGGTGGCGAGACAATGATTGAAAGCGACCAAGCTCGGGAACGTTCCTCCGCCGGCGCGGTTGTCGATGGAAGTGCATGGAGACGCAAGGGGCGCGGTTGAAATGGCCATTCTCTTGGGAAAACCGGGAAGCTGTTGGGTGGCGGCAGCCGCCTCCACGAACTATCCCCAGCTCGAAGGGTCGATCCGTGCGGACGCCGTTGTCGTGGGTGCTGGAATTGTCGGGCTGACGACGGCGCTTCGGCTTTGCGAGGCGGGCCGGTCGGTGGTCGTCCTCGAAGGCCTGCGCACAGGCGGCCAGGTGACCGGCCGCTCGACGGCCAAGATCACCACGCAGCATGCGCTGATCTATCGTCATCTCATCGACAGCGTTGGCCGGGACCTGGCGCAGACCTATGCCGATGCGAATTCCGCCGGCGCGCGCCAAATCCGCGATTGGGTTAACAACTGCGCCATCGCCTGCGATTTCGAGAGCAAGGACGCCTATACCTACACCTGCAGTGAAAGCCGCTGCGCGGAGATTGCGGCCGAGGCGGAGGCCGCGCGCCAGGTCGGGCTGGAGGCCGAGATCCTCGACCGCGCGCCGCTGCCTTTCGTAACGGCCGCCGCGCTACGGTTCCCCGACCAGGCGCAGTTCAATCCGGCGATGTATCTGGTTGGCCTGGCGGAAGCGGTGACGGCCCGTGGCGGTCGGATCTTCGAAAACAGCCGCGCCACCTCGATCGACGAGGCAAGCCGCTGGCGCGTCGTCACCGATGGCGGCGCCGTTGATGCCGGGCACGTCGTCGTCGCCACCAACATGACGGTGAAGAGCCCCGTCGGCATGGCGAACCGGACGCAACCGCGCTGCCACACCGCCATGGCCTTTCGGATCGACGATCCCCTCCCTGTCGACGGCATGTTCATCGGCATCGACGACCCGACGCATTCCATCCGCACGGGCCGTGATGCCGAAGGGCCACTGCTGGTCACGCTCGGCCCCAAGTTCAACACCGGCTGGGACGGCGACGTGGCCAAGCGGTTTGTCGAACTGGAAAACTGGGCAAGAAAGAACCTTCCGGTCGGCGACGTCGCCTGGCGCTGGTGCAATGAGGACTATGATACGGCCGACAGGATCCCATATGCCGGCGAACCCGATCCCGCCAAGGCCGCCGGCTTCCACATTGCCACGGGCTTCAACGCCTGGGGCATCACCAACGGGACGGCCGTGGGCGCGATGATCGCCGACCTGATCTGCGGCCGCCCGAGCCCATGGCAACAACTCTACGATCCGGCCCGGCCCTATCCTGAGGACTTCCACAAGAACGGCCGCAGTCAATCGATCGTCTCGAGCACCCACGACATTGCGCCTGGTATGGGCGGCGTGATCGTCAGGGGAGACGAAAAGATTGCGGCGTGGAGAGACACCGAAGGCGCACTCCAGGCGGTTTCGGCGATTTGCACCCACAAGGGCTGCACCGTAACCTGGAACAATGCGGACCACACCTGGGATTGTCCCTGCCACGGCTCGATCTTCGCCGCCGACGGTTCGGTCATCCACGGCCCTGCCCGAAAACCGCTTGCCCAGATTACATTGTGAAGGCGGCGACCGACACGGCCCGCGTCACGCCGGCCGTTCGTAGGTTCCGACCAGCTCCGTCTCCTCCAATGCGTGTTTCTGGGCTTGCTTCCAGACCTGATGCACGCCCGCCTGTCCTGGTACGCTGAGGCTCGGCACATCGAGCGCGGCCAGCAGGAAGTGGTAATGGTGGACGCCGTGCCCTGCAGGCGGCTGCGGACCATCGTAATACGCATTGCCGAAATCGTTGGTGCCTTGCCTGAGTGCCGACGGGCCGGGCTTGCCGTCTTCGGCCTCGGCTAGTCCCCCGGCATCCGGCGGGATGTTGAACACCGCCCAGTGCCCGAAAATCCCGCTTGGTGCATCGGGATCCCGCACGACAAGAACAAGGCTCTTGGTACCATCCGGGACACCGGACCACTTCAGCGGCGGCGAGACGTTCTGGCCGTCACGCGCATATTTTTCGGGAATTCTTCCGCCTGCCCGGAACGCCGGGCTGATAAGGGTGAGTGGCATTGCTATTTCCCCAAGGAGGTTGCGACCGAGAAGCCCGCGCCTGCGCCGTTCACGCCGCTTGCTGAGCTTCGGCGACGCGTCTTATCTCGCCCGGCAGGGATTCCCAGACCTTGTGCATCTGTCCTTCTCCGACGTGATGGGCGAGTACCTTGGACACGACCCTGAATGCATCCTTGGAATCGACCGGGCGGGTAAATTCCAGCTCCGCCTTGATCTTGGCCAGAAACTCGTCGAGCGACCGCATCTTCTCGGGAGCTTTGGAAGGCTGATATTGGTCATAGAAGGCGCCGCGCACCAGGATCGGCAGCTGCGAGCCGAGGTGGGCTGCAAGATCCGGCTGCATACGGTCGCGCAGGGCGTGCAGCACCGCTCCGAGAACGTGCCAGGCGACCTGCCGATCCGGTCCAATCTCGTCCATGATCTCGTCGAGCCAGATGTTCGTGGTCTGCAGTGTCTTGTCGAATACGTCGAGTCCGGTGGCATTCATCGAAATCCTCCTTCCGTTCAAATCCGACTAGGTGATGTGACCAAACAGCCGTACCTGCCCGTTGTTCCCCCATGCGCATGTCCTGATGCGCATTTATTGTCGGAGGTCCCGTCTGTTGTCGGAGGTCCCGTCATGAGGGAATTCGGGCCGGCTTTTTTGCCGCTGTTTTTCGACCACCTTTCTTGGCCGGCACCGGAACATCCTCATGGGTGGACGAGTTTTGTTTGCCGTCGCCGATCACATGGCGACGAGTGATGCAGACACAAAAAACAGGAGAAGAACCATGGCACATCACGAGTTGGCGCCCCGGACGCCATCGCGCAGCCTCTACCCATCCGCGCGCGACCCGCTCACGTCATTCCACCGGCAGATTGACCGCCTGTTCGACGACTTCTTCGCGCCGATGGCCGAAGCGACTACGGCCGGCGATCTTTGGCCGAGCGTCGACGTACATGAAACAGACCAAGCCTATAAGGTCACCGCCGAATTGCCGGGGCTCGAGCAGAAGGACGTTGAGCTCAAGCTGCGCGAAAACACCCTCTTTATTACGGGCGAGAAGCGTTCGGAGCACAAGGAAGGCGAAGGCGGCCGCACCTACAGCGAACGCAGTTATGGCCGGTTTCAGCGGACCATCCCGCTGGAAGCGGAGATCGATGCCGACAAGGTGCAGGCCACTTTCAGAAACGGCATTTTGGCTGTCGAGCTTCCGAAGAACCCCGCTGCAAAGGACAAGACACGCCGCATAGAAGTGAAAGCGCGATAGTTGCCAAACTGAAGGCTGCCTGAGCAGGCGGCGTTCAGCCCAGATGGAGAAGAACGGCGAGCACGGCGGCAACCGCCCAGCGAGCGTCTAGCGCCGGGGATCGTCCGTTGCCTCGGAAACGCCTTCGAGAGCGATTTTGGCGGCTTCCTTATCGGTCCGCCCGAGGTCGGCCAGGGCAATGACGCCGACGAGGCGCTTGTCGTGATTGATCACCGGAAGACGACGCACCTGATGCTTGGCCATGATCTTCGCCGCATCGGTGATATCGGCGTCATCGAAGCACCAATAGACATGCTCGGACATGACCTCGCGAACGGTCGTGTTGCCGGCTGAGCGCTCCTCGGCGACGCCGCGCATCACGATGTCGCGGTCCGTCACCATGCCGACCAGCCTGTCATTCTCGCCGACCGGAAGGGCGCCGAGATTGTCGGCACGCATTTTCCGGGCGGCATCCCTGATTGTCGTGTTCGGGCCGACCAGTTCGGTCCGACGGCTCATGATCTCCTGAACTTGCATGGGATATTCCTTTCCCTGATTGCTGAGGCAACAAGTCGCCAGACGGCCCTGTTGCCACGCATCGCTAGATTGCCAGCTGGCCGGACGAGGCATGTACGGATCACTATCTTCGATCTTCCCGATCCGCGCTGAGGCGCGTGCCGGTGCCGGCACCTCGCGATCGAAACTATTCTTGGAACGTCCAGGCAGCGAGCGAGTTCCAAAATGGTACCGGTGCCGCAGCCATCCCACGGAATGTGGACGCAGGCTGGTGAAAAAACATCCACCGGGAAAACAGATGCACGCGGATTGAAGGTCATGGCTATCATCTTTTCAGATCGCCGCGAGGCCGGGCGGCAACTCGCCGGGGAACTCGTTCGCTTTGCCGGCCGCGACGATGTGATCGTATTGGCGCTGCCCCGAGGCGGCGTGCCGGTCGGCTACGAGGTCGCGCAGGCACTCAAGGCACCGCTCGACGTCTTCGTCGTGCGCAAGCTCGGCGTCCCCGGCCACGAGGAACTGGCCATGGGGGCGATCGCGCCCTCAGGCGTACGTGTCCTGAACGACGAAATCGTCAACGGTCTCGCGATCCCGCCACATGTCATCGACGCGGTCGCTGCAAGGGAGGAAAAAGAGCTTCTGCGCCGCGAGCACCTCTATAGGGACGGGCGACCCCCACCGCAGTTGAATGGACGAACCATTATCCTCGTGGATGACGGGCTTGCGACCGGATCGACCATGCGGGCCGGGATCAAGGCGCTGCGAAAAAACCACGCCGCCCATATTGTCGCGGCCGTTCCCGTCGGTAGCCCCGACACTTGCGACGCGATGCGGGCGGACGCCGACGAGGTCGTTTGCGCGACGACACCAGAGCCGTTGCTGGGTGTCGGGCGCTGGTACGTGGATTTCTCGCAGACGAGCGATGAAGAGGTCCGCGCGCTCCTCGCCAGGTCCGGGCCCAAGCCCGCCGCTTCCGAAGAGGAATTGGCTGGGCGCGCGGGCGCGGGTCCGGCGCCTGGCACCAGATCGACATAGCGGAGATGGATATGGACCGGGATAGCGAGCACGTCGTGCATGTTCCCGCGGGACCTGTCACGCTTGAGGGCAATCTTTCGTTGCCCTCGGATGCTCGTGGCCTTGTGCTCTTTGCCCATGGCAGCGGAAGCAGCCGCCACAGCCCGCGCAACCGCTACGTGGCAGGAAGGCTGAACGAGGCGAACCTCGCCGCCTTCCTCATCGACCTGTTAACGGCCGAAGAGGAGCGGATCGACCAGGTCACGGCCGAGTTGCGCTTCAATATCGGACTGCTCGCCGACCGGCTGGTCGGCGTCACGGATTGGCTCGGCGCCTCGCCGGAAACATCGGGGTTGCGTCTTGGCTATTTCGGCGCGAGCACGGGCGCCGGTGCCGCCCTGGTGGCGGCGGCCGAGCGGCCCGACCAGGCCGCGGCCGTGGTTTCGCGTGGTGGCCGGCCCGATCTTGCAGCGCACGCCCTGCCGCGCGTCCGGGCGCCGACCTTGCTCGTCGTCGGAGGCGCGGACAAGCAGGTGATCGCGCTCAACCGCTCGGCGCTGGCGGCGCTCCACTGCGAGAAGGAGCTCGCCATCGTCCCTGGCGCGACGCACCTGTTCGAGGAACCCGGCGCCCTGGACGAAGTCGCGGGCCTGGCGAGCCGATGGTTCTTGCGCCATCTGATTTCGGACAGATCGGCGTCGACGTCCTGACAGCTGGGGCTTGGATCACCAGTCCCGGGATCATTTGCGTCCTCAACGCGTTATGATCCTCATAAGACCGCGCGCAGCTGCAACCCGAATGGCTGTCGCAACCCGTATGAGGGAGAAAGACAATGCCGGACAAGAAAACCATCGAGAAGGCCCGAAAGGACAAGCGCGAGGGCAAATCGCCGAGCACACAGGCCGGCGAGTTCGTGCACGAGGAGATCGATAAAATCCGCCGCGGCGAGCACGGCGCGCGCTCGACGCAGCAGGCCATCGCCATCGGGCTTTCCGAGGCAAGACGCGCAGGCGTAGACCTGCCCCCGCCCAAAAAGGGCAAGGTGAAGGAGAGCACGCGCAAAAGCGCCGAATACGCCTATGAGGCCGGCCAGGGTGAACGCACGCCGAAACGCCGCCCGCGGGTGTCGAAAGCCGTCTCCAAGGTGCTCGAGCACGAGCCGAGGAGTACGGCGTCGCACGAGGCGCTGGCGCAGCAGGCCAAGCGTGCGGCCTCGCGCCGGACGGCTGAGGAGCGCTCGGCCGCTGCCAAGAAGGCCGCCGAGACGAAAGGCGCCAGCGGAAGGAAGGCGGCGGCGCAGAAGGCCGCCAGAACGCGCGCGCACCACGCATAGTTCAAAGACGGCAGTTCGCCTCCTGGAAATCCGATATGGCCCAAGCGACCGGTATCGAGATCTGCCCCGGCAGCGCGGGACAACGCCGCTGCCCAAGGCGAGCCTGCATCCGCGGGACAACATCGACTTCGAAATCACCGCTGACGAAACGGTGGCGCTGAACGAGCAATACTCGTCGCTCGCGATGCTGCCTGACGCGTGACACCGACCGGAGGTACACGGCGGCAAGGGCAGCGGGAGACCGGTCAGGAAAGCGCAGCCTGTTTCTTGAGCATGATGCGTATCGCCCATAACGCGGAGAACTCTGATCATGACCTCAGCTGCCAGCACGACAATGCCGCGAGACACCACTCAGACGAGACATATCGCTTTGCTCGGCGCGCCCTCTAATCTTGGGCTGATGCCGCAGGAGGGTGAGCCGGAGCCCGGCGTGTGGAAGGCGCCGGAGACACTTCAATCGCTTGGTCTCGCCGACCGTTTAGGCGCCGGTCCGTTGCGCTCGGTTCGGGCTCCGCCTTATCGGCCTGAGGTGGATCCTGCGACGGGCGTGCGCAATGCCCAGGCCCTGCGCCAGTATTCCAAGACGCTTGCCGAAGCGGTCGACGAGGAGCTGAACTCGGGAGGGTTCCTGCTCATGCTCGGCGGCGATTGCAGTGTGTTGCTTGGCCCTGCGCTCGCGCTACGGCGTCGTGGCCGCTACGGCCTTATCTTCTTCGATGGGCACACCGATTTCAAATTGCCGGATACCTCGCCGTCAAAGGGAGCCGCGGGCATGGATTTGGCCTTCGTGACCGGCCATGGCCCGACGCTCCTGACCGATTTCGGCGAGCACACTCCTTTGGTCCGTGAGGCCGACGTAGTCGCGTTTGGCTATCGCGATGTGCAGGACCCCGCGACTTACACGTCCAAGGCCGTCTTCGACACCGATGTTCACCGGATGGATTTGGCTGAAGTGCGGCGGCGCGGCTTCGCCGATGCGGCACGCATAGCGCTTGACGCGATCGCAGGGCAGGACATCGAGGGTGTATTCGTTCACTTCGATGTCAACGTGCTGGACAGCGAGATCATGTCGGCTGTCGATACGCCGGAGGCCGGCGGTGTCTTGCCCGACGAAGCTGTCGAAGCCCTTCGCACATGGTGCAACGATCCACGCGTGATTGGGATGGAGGTGACGATCTATGATCCCGACCGCGATCCGGATCGTCGCTGTGGCGAGCTGCTGATCGACATTCTGGTCGCTTCCCTTCGCGGCCGGTAGACCAATGGGAGTCCTGCACTTGTGCACAAATGCAATCCGCCGGCACGAATGGCCGTCGGTCTGACGGATCGCCGCGCGCACCCATTCTGTGGTGCTACCTCATCGGGAACCGTTCTCAACGAACATGGTTCGGAGTGTGCGACCGAAGCATTCGGCTTCTTCTACCCGGCTATCGCCAAGGAGATTCGCCATGACCGGCAAAACCCGTCCCACCGTCCTGATCACAGGCAGCAGCGGGTTTCTGGGCCAGGCCATCGCTCGCGGCTTGATGGAGCGCTACGACATCATCGGCCTTGATGTTGCCCGACGATCTTTGCCCGGCGTCGAGACGATCGAGATCGACCTTACCTCGGACGCGAGCGTGGCGAAGGCACTGGCCGAGGTACGCGAGCGGAGCGGCGGCCGCGTTGCCTCGGTGATCCATCTCGCGGCTTATTACGACACGACCGGCGAGGATAATCCGAAATACGGCGCGGTGACCGTCGAGGGAACGCGCCGGCTGCTGAACGCGCTGAGGGGGTTCGAGACGGAGCAGTTCGTGTTGTCGAGCACGCTGCTGGTGCATGCGCCGAGCCCGGCAAAGGGCGCCAGGATCGACGAGCGATCGCCGATCGATCCGGCCTGGGCCTATCCGAGATCGAAGGCCGAGACCGAGACGCTGATCCAGAAGGAGCACGGCGACATCAAGGTTGCGATCCTGCGACTGGCGGGTGTCTATGACGAGGATTGTCACGCGGCCTTCATCGCCCAGCAGATCGCCCGCATTTTCGAGCGCATGCCGACCGCCTATCTTTTCACCGGCGACATCACCACCGGCCGGCCCTACCTGCATCTGGACGATCTCGTCGACGCCGTGGTGCGCACCGTCGACCGGCGTAGCGCGCTTCCAAACGAGACCGTACTGCTGATCGGCGAAGAAGAGACGCCGTCCTACGACGAGATGCAGAAGCAGATCGGGCAGCTCCTGCATGGCGAAACCTGGCGGACCCTGTCCCTGCCAAAAGAGGTGACGAAGCTCGGCGCCTGGATGCAGGAGAAGGTTCTCGACCAGGAGTCCGACATCAAACCATGGATGATCGAGAACGCCGACGATCACTACGAGACCGACATCTCCCGCGCCAGGCGCCTGCTTGGCTGGAACCCGCGGCACAGCCTGACCGCTACCTTGCCGGAAATGATCCGGCGGCTGAAGGCGGATCCTACCGACTGGTATAAGAAGAACAAGCTTGAACCGTCGGCGGCCGCCGCTTCCGCGCCCGAGCTCGACCAGGCCGCCGAACGGCTGCAGCGCCCGCTCGAGCGCTCGGACGACGAGGTCGAGGCGGAAACCGAACGCCGCCGGGCCGCAACGCTCTGGGCGCCGCTGACCAACGTTGCGATCGGGCTGTGGCTCGTGGCGTCGCCCTTCACGCTCGGCCTGTTCGATCCCGCTTCAGCACCGATTCCGCCGGCGCTCGGACATGAGATCGCCTCGCCGGAGACGCGCGACGGCAGGCTCGGCATCAGTGAGATTGTATCCGGCCTCGCCATCCTGTCGCTGGCGCTCGTCGGCATGCGCCGGCGCTGGCACGGGCTGCAATGGATCACCGCCTCGATCGGGGTTTGGGTGATGTTCGCGCCGCTGCTGTTCTGGACCACCAGCGCCGGAGCCTACGCGACCGACACGTTGGCCGGCATGCTGATCGTCGCGTTCGCGGTGATGATCCCGCCGACGCCGGGTATCAGCCGGCGTGCCCTTGCCGCCGATGACGACCGCCCGCTCGGCTGGAGCTATTCGCCCTCCCTCTTCACCCAGCGCATTCCCATAATCGGCCTCGCCTTTGTCGGCCTGTTCGTCTCGCGCTATCTCGCTGCCTATCAGCTAGGGCACATCGACAGTCTTTGGGATCCGTTCTTCGGCCCGGGCGAAACGCCGGCCGGCAATGGCAGCGAGGCGGTGGTCACCTCCTGGGTCTCCAAGGGTTTTCCGATCGCCGATGCCGGGCTGGGCGCCTTCGCCTATGCGCTGGATATCCTCGCGGGCGCGATCGGCGACCGCCGCCGCTGGCGCACCATGCCATGGATGGTGCTGCTGTTCGGCTTGCTGGTCATCCCGCTCGGCGTGGTCAGCGTCGGCTTCATCATCATCCAGCCGCCGCTCATCGGGGCGCTGTGCACGCTCTGCATCGTCCAGGCTGCCGTCACGGTCGTGCTCATCCCCTATTCGGTCGACGAGGTGCTGGCGAGCTGCCAGTATCTTTGGCGTGCGAAACAGGCGGGAGAGCCGTTCTGGCGCACATTCTGGTGCGGCGGCCCGGCGCTTTCGGAGGACCAGACGCCGACGCCGGATCTCGACCGGCCGCTATCGGCAGTGGCGCGGGACTTCGTCACTGGCGGTGTGAATTTCCCCCGGACCCTTGTCGCCAGCACACTCGCCGGCGCCCTGCTGATGATCACGCCGCTTGTCTTCGGCACCAGCCCGCCGCTCTACTTCAGTGACCATGTCACCGGCTGCCTGGTCATCATGATCGCCGTTACGGCGATGGCCGAGGTGGCGCGCGCCGTCCGCTTTGTGAACATAGCGCTTGGAGCCTGGATCGCCCTCTCTCCGTTCATGCTCCCCGGCGGCGCGGCGGCGAGCCTCGCCAATCTGGCGATCGGAGCGCTGCTGGTCGGGCTCAGCCTGCCGCGCGGCACGCGCAGCGCTGCGCATTATGGCGGCTGGGACCGGGCCATCGTCTGAGAATGTTCGGCGGCGCAGGACGGTCGGCCAGGTGGCTGCAAAGATTGATCCGCATCAACCTGTCGAACACATCGAGCGGGAAGTCGGCGAAAGGCGCAAAGGCGGCCGTACCCTTCCAACTTGAATTTTCCGCGTATCTGCATTTCATAAGTCGGCAAATAAATTAGGGAGGAATTTCAACATGATAAAAGGGCAATTCTCTGCGCCGGCATCCTCGCCGCCGGTATGTGGGCCGCGTCGTCATCGGCGTCCGCCGAAAGCCTGACCATGTCTTGCGGCGTTGACGAGGTCTGGTGCCAGCAGACGGCGCGGGCGTTCGAGGAGAAGACCGGCATCACCGTCAATATGACCCGCAAGAGCGCTGGCGAATTCTATGCGCAATTGCGCGCCGAGGCCGCCAACCCAAAGGGAGACATCTGGTGGGGCGGAGCCGGCGATCCGCATCTGCAGGCAGCCGAGGAGGGCCTGACAGTGGAATACAAATCGCCGCTGCTCATGCGGGCCGGTTCTGATCAAAGCTTGAAGGATTGCACGCAGAGCTGGCGGACCTGGGCGAACACGCCGCTGCCGGCGCAAATCACCAGCGCGCCGTTTGCCAGCACCGTCTTTGGGTCGGGCTTGACTATAGTGCCGCCGGCTTCTTCCACCAGCAGCATGCCTGCCAGGCAATCCCAGGCGTTCATATGCTCTTCGACATAGCCGAGCAGCCTGCCGGCGGCCGCATAGGCGAGCATCAACGCGCCGGATGCGTTACGGAAAAACACGCCGCCCTGTGAAAACAGCAAACCGATGAGCGTTGCGACGTTCTGCATTTCGGCGCGGTTGGAAAAGCCGGTGCCCAACGAGCCGTCGGTCAGGCTGGTGGCCGCGCTTGCCCTGATCGGCTTGCCGTTGAGAAAAGCGCCGCCGCCCTTACGGCAATGGAACGTTTCGCCGGTAGAGGGCTCGTGGATGACACCCACGACAGTGTCGCCGTCCTTGGCGCAGGCGATGACCACACACCAGGCCGGAATGCCCCGCACGAAATTCGCGGTGCCGTCGATCGGATCTATCACCCAGACATGCCCGCTAGATCCGGTGACCGAGGCATGCTCCTCGCCGACAATTCCATCGGTCGGGTAAGCGGCTTTCATTGCCGCACGGATGAACAGCTCGACCTCGCGGTCAGCCTGCGAGACCATGTCCTGATGACCTTTGTTCTCGATGGCGAGGCTGTCGAGGTCGCGAAAATACTTCAGGCCGAGCGCGCCGGCGCGCCGCGCGAGATCGATGGCGAACTGTTCGCGCGTTGCTGTGTCGGGTGTCATGAGATCCTTGGGATGGCGAATGTGATCTGAGGAAAATACCCCAGCCAAAGAAGCTTAGCGGTGAAGATAAGAGCGTGCAAATGACGAGCCCTGCCTTTTGCAGGGCGGCCCCGAGGCCGACCGGTCTTCCATGCGCCCGACAGCGACAGTCGCGCTCATACGGGTCCGGGTCATGTCGCCTTCGATATAGATGATCTGGCCGGTCATGAAGCTCGACGCGTCGGAAACCAGGAAGATCGCAGCACCGCCCAGTTCATCGACCTCGCCCACCTTGCCAGCGGCCGACCAATGCCACGGCTTGCCGGCGATAAACGCCTATCCCCGCCAGACATCTTCGCGGCGCAGATCGTCCATCGCGCGCGAAATGCCTTCGCGCAGGATCGACACCATATCGTCGATCTACTGGCGCTTGATGATTAATGGCGGCGACATCACGCACATGTTGATCAGTAGCCGGACCAACAGGCCGAGCTCGTGGCAATGCGCGTCGATGCCGGTCGGCACCTCGATCCGCCTCGCTTATGACCCTGAGGCTCTGCTGGCGATAACCTGAATAATTTTTTGCGCAGCAGTGCGACCGGCGACGATCGCGCCCTCGACATAGCCCGGAAATGACGGCGACAGCTCCGACGAGGCAAAATGCACCGGCGGGGCGCCCGCCCGGATAATGCATTCGGCATCCGTTGCCGCCGCATCGACGATCGAATCGCTGTAACCGCCGCCGCTCCAGTGATCCCCGGTCCAGTCGCGATGGCTGAGATCGGTGACGCCGGCCGCCTCGATACCGAGCGCATCTTGCAGCTTTGATGTCACCGTTGCGCGTAGCGCCGCGCTGTCCATATCCCGCCAGCGCTGCGCCAGCGGCCCGCCGATGAAGACGACAAGTGCTGCATGATCCTCGTCCTTGCTGGCATCGCAGGCAAAAAGTCCGTGCGGCTCCCGCCACATCACCATGCCGCTCAAGCCCCTGTCGCGCCAGAAAGCCTTGGGATAGCGCACCAGCATTTTGATCACCGCGCCGCTTTGCCAGACGCCGAGGGCTCTCTCCAGCGCAGCCGGCAGCGGCGGCACGAAATCCACTCTCGAGGCCATCATCGGCGGTAGCGCGACCAGTACCGCTCGTGCCTCGGTCACGCCGGCAGGCGAAACGACGCGAACCCCTCCCGGCCCGTGCTCAATGGCCTTGACAGCTATATTCAGCCGCAGTCGATCGCCGAGATCCCGCGCAAGATCATCCGCCAGCGAATGCATGGTTTCGCCCACGAAATACTGCAATTCCGACACCTCATTGGTGATGCGGCGATCATTGTCGATCAAGTACCAAAGCGGCAGCGTTTCCATTGCCAGGCACCACAGGCCCTCGATCATCGACCGAAAGGCGGCCTTGGCATCGTCGGGATCGTTCTGGCGATCGAGCCATGCCGCGACTGTCAAGCCGGCGATGGCCGGGTCGGTCGGTGCGATCGCGTTCATCCGCTCGCGCATTCGCATCGCGGTGCCGTAAGTGCGCCCGGCTTGCGCCTCGCTCATTCGCGGCTGTGTGACGAATTCGCCTGCGACATGGGTCTCGACCAATGTCTTGCCGCGCGCTCGCACCAGCGCCATTAATTCCGGCATGTCTTCGCACAAGAACTGGCCGCCGCTGTCGATCCGCTCGCCGAGCCCGTTCTGCACGGCTTCGACGCGGCCGCCGACACGGTCGCGGGCTTCGAGCAGCACGACATCGATGCCGGCGTGGTTCAATTCACGCGCGGCCGACAGGCCGGTGAAGCCGGCGCCGACGATGGCCACATCGGCTCGTTCGATCTTGAACTTCATTGGCCGGCCTTGATCTTCTCGAATGTCAGGCGCCGGATCATTGTCTTCATTGCTGGTCCACCCTCTTTTTGATGGTTCATGCCGGCCTGGCACCGCGGGCTGCTGAGTTCGGATAGTGCTTGGGGAATGCCGCAGACAGGAACTCGTTCGCGGCCTGCAGCGCCGTCTCGCGTGTGGCGTCCTCGGTGCCCATCATCAAATGCAGCCACAGACCATCCAGCATGGCGCTGAGCGCCAGCGCCATGACTTGCGGCTCATAGGCATAGAAGCCGCTCTGCTTGAGCGCCGCGCAAAGATCGACGAATATGTTCTGGTAGACGGCATCACGTGCGCTGCTCAGCGCCTGATATTTCGGTCGCGATTTGGCCTCGCCCCAGAAGGCACACCAAGCAGCCAGCTTGCGCTTGTTGCAGATCGAGCGGTTGAAATCGGCTGCCACCAATGCCTGCAGCTGGCGGGCGGGATCATCGCCGGCCCTTTGCAAGGCGCTGCGCCAATGCGCCGAATACTCGTCATGCATGTATTGCAAAGTGGCGACGAGCAGCTTCTCCTTGCTCTCGAAATGGAAATTGACGATGCCGCGCGACAGGCCGGCGCCGTCGGCGACGTCGGCCATAGTCGTTTCCGAATAACCGCGCTTGGCCAATGAATCGATAGTCGCTTCGATCAGTTGAACCTGCCTTGTCTCTTTCGACGCTTTGCGGCCGCGCTTTTCGGAATCGCTTTTTCGCGCCGGTTCGAGGAGGGCTTCGCGCGCCTCTGTTGTCTTCATCGGGGTGATGGTCTCCAGCATCGCCGGCTAGCCGACCGGCATCGGCCGCGAAGATCAGTGGGACGGTGTTTGCCACTGTCAAGCACCTTCTGCATGGCTGCCCATATTCGAATGTTCTCGTCGAGATTGCATCCTTGGATAAAACGTCGTCGAAGGCATCCGTCGGCGAAAGGCAGCGATCCCGGCGATGGAGACCAGATCAGCGCCGCCGAGCCCGCCTGCAGCGGACCTTGGGTCGAGATCTACGCCGGGCGCGAGCTGCAATATCAAAAGCTGCTGAAGCGTGCCAAACTGGTGCCGCGGCTGGTCGTCAGGCTCGGCCGCCGCACTGCCAATCCGCCTGCGGATTTCTAAATATGGCCGACGACACCGACAGTCCCAAACTCGCCGCCGAAGCCGCCGAACAGTGGCAGCTGATCAACACACCGCTCGGCGAAAAATGGTCGGGCCGCACCCGCTATGCTGCGGCCATGTTCTTCTACAAACGCGGTGAGATGAGCGCTGAAACGCTGGAGGCCTACCGTATTTGTGCCAGGCTGGATTCGACCGATCCGCTGCCGATCATCCGCGACCGCGGCATTGGCCAGGACTGGCTTAAACGCATGGGTTTCGAATAGTCGGCCTCCAAATCGCATTCCGGTCAAGCCGGCATCACCCGCTTAGCCGATGGTCTTTTCCAGCATGCCGAGCCAGTTGCGATAGGCGATCTTCTCGATCAGCGCGCGCCCGAAGCCGCGAGCCGCGAAAGCGTCGAGCAATCTTGGCAGGCCGGCAACGTCGCCTATCACGGCCGGGATCATGGCGCCGTCGAAATCCGAGCCCAGGCCGACGCCGTCTTCGCCCAGCGCCTGCAGCAGCGAATCGACATGGCGCACCATGATGTCGAGACTGGTGTCGGCGTTCATCCTGCCGTCCTCACGCAGGAACCCGGTGGCGAAATTCAGCCCGACCATGCCGCCGGAGTCGCGGATCGCGCCGAGCTGCCATTCGGTGAGGTTGCGCGAATGGCCGCAGATCGCGTGCACGTTGGAATGGGTCGCGACCAGCGGTGCGTCGCTGATCTCGACGACGTCGCGGAAACCTTTTTCGTTGAGATGCGAAAGATCGATCATGATCTTCAGCTGGTTGCAGGCTTTCACCAGCGCCTTGCCGGCATCGGTCAGCCCCGGCCCTGTATCGGGCGACGACGGGAAACGGAACGGCACGCCGTGGCCGAAGGCATTGGGACGGCTCCAGACGATACCGAGCGAGCGCAGGCCGGCTGCGTGGAGGACATCGAGCAGGGTGAGCTCAGGGTCGATCGCCTCGACCCCTTCGATGTGGAAGACCGCCGCGATCGAGCCTTGCGCCATCGCCTTCCTCACATCGCCGGCGGTGCGGCAGACAGTGAGCGCCGAAGCCCGCTCCAGCCTGAACAGGATCGAGGCCATCGCTATGGTGGAGTTGAGCGCATCGGCGCGCGGAACCTCGGGCGGCATGGGCTCGCTGTCGCTCGGCGCCAGCGGCACCGCGCCGCGCTTGGATTTCTCGACAGGCGGCGGGAAGATCGCGAACATGCCGCCGGCAAATCCGCCTTTCTTCGCGCGCGGCAGGTCGATGTGGCCACTCGGCGTCCCCTCGACGAACAGCTTTTCGACGTCCGCATCCTTCGACTGGTAGAGCCTGAGCAGCGTGTCGTTGTGGCCGTCGAAGACGGGAATGAGATCGGATTCGGTCATGGAGGGCCATTCGGTTGAAGTGGTCGGGCCGCGGAGGGCGAGCCGGTTGTTGCCAATACTTAGGCAAGGCGAGCGCTCTGCGCAAATCCCGCATGTTTGCCTTATGTTTGTACGCCGCCAATGGTCGAAGCGGCACGCGGTAAAGCCGCGCACCCTTTGTCCTGTCATTCATCGAGGGGCAGTCTCTTACCGCTTCAGCACGTCCGCCCATTCCGGATGGCGGCGGAACTGAGCATTGGCGAACGGGCAAAGCGGGATGATCGTCTTGCCCGCCGCACGTGCATCCTCGACGGCACGGGTGACGAGGCGAAGTCCCGCGCCCTGGCCGCGAAATGCATCCGGCACTTCGGTATGGTCGATGATGATCTGGTGCTCGCCGACCTTGGTGAAGGTCATCTCCGCCTCGGCGCCGCTCGGCCCACGCAGGAAGTAGCGGCCCTTCGAGCCGCGGTCCTCCAGCTCGATCTCCGGCAATAGGTCAGACATGGCTTGCGGTCCTTTCATCCGGCGCTACGGCGAACAACTGCCGCGCCGCCTCGATCTCGCTCGGCCGCACCTCATGGCCGCCGTCATGCCACTCGACTGTGACATCGGCACCATCGGCGCGCAAATAGGCTTCAAGCCGCGCCGTCAAATCAGGCGGACAGATCGGGTCTCGCCTGCCGGCGGTGACCAGGATGCGGCTGCCGTCAAGGCTGCCCTTGACCTCCGGCTCGAACGGGATCAGCGGATGCATCAGCACCGTTGAGTCGAACAGCGAGGGTTCGGCAAACAGCACCGAGGCCAGGATGTTGGCGCCGTTGGAATAACCGAGGCCTAGCACCAAAGATGGCTTTGCCGCCTCGACATGTGCCTTGACGAAGCCGGCCATCTTGTCCGTCGCTCGCGTGAGATCGCCCATGTCGTAAACGCCCTCGCCGGTACGGCGAAAGAAGCGTGCGGCGCCTTGTTCCGAGACATCGCCGCGCGGGCCGACGATCGTCGCTTGCGGCGCAAGATCGCGCCCAAGCGACAGAAGCTGATCCTCGTCACCGCCAGTGCCATGGAAGACGAAGAGCAACGGTCCGCCCAGCGAACCGGGCAGCACCTTGTGAATATACGAATCCTTGCTCATAACCCTGCCCTCAGTCTTCCAGTTTCTGCAGATGCTGCTCGAGATAGGGCCGCAAATGCTGGTGTTGCGACGGCAGTTTCAGCGCCTCGCCGAGATGGGCGGTATCCTCGTCGCGGTCGAAGCCCGGCTCGTTGGTGGCGACTTCGAACAGCACGCCCCCCGGTGTGCGGAAGTAGATCGCCCAGAAATAATCGCGGTCGATCACCGGCGTCACCTGATAACCTGTATCGAGGAGTGCCTTGCGCACTTCGATCTGCTTGACGCGGTTCTCGACGGCGAAAGCAACATGGTGGACCGAGCCGGCGCCGAGATTGGCGAAGCCGGCCCCTGGCAGCGATTCGATATGGACGACGTCGGCGCCGTTGCCGTTCTTCACCGCCAGCCGCCTGATGTTGCCGGACTTGTCGACCTCCTCATAACCCATGAATTTCAGCAGCTCTTCGGTGGCGCCGCCATCTTTCAGCCTGAGCGACACCGAGTGAAAGCCGCGGATCGCCACGTCGGTGGGAATGCCACCCTTGGCCCATGGCGCACGGTTGTCCGCTCTGTCTTCGACCAGCGCAAACCCGTCGCCGTCGGGACCGGCGAACGCAAGACGCTTCTCGCCGAACGTCTCCTCATGGGACAGCCCGGTGACGCCTTGGTCGGCAAACCGTTTCTCCCAATAGCCGAGCGTGCCCTCAGGCACCGAGTAAGCGGTGGTGCCGACCTCGCCAACGCCATGGCGGCCCTTGCCGATGTTTGGAAACGGGAAATAGGTCATCACCGAGCCGGGTGTGCCGACCTCGTCGCCGTAATAGAGGTGGTAGACATCGGGTGCGTCGAAATTGACGGTTTTCTTGACCCGCCGCAGACCGAGCGTCCCGGTGAAGAATTCATTGTTCTGGCGCGCATCGCTGGCCATCGAGGTGACGTGATGCAGGCCCTTGACCTGGTCGAGCATGTTTCTGCTCCTTTCCTTGTGCCGGTGCGGCCCTTGCCGCTGTCCACGCAAATATGAGCATCCGCCTCCTGGCCGCAAAGGCGGCAAACACAGAATGGACTGTGCTGTTAAAGTGAACGACGAAGCAGGTTTTGTTCACCATTCGGCAAACTGGACCGGCTTGCATACTCGCCGAAATTGCGCTCCATGAGCGACGCATGTAGCCAGCATGAGGATACAGCGGTTGAGTGGAAAACGCCCCAATATTCTCCTGATCACCTGCGACCAGTGGCGGGGCGACTGCCTGTCAGCTGCTGGCCACAAGGTGGTAAGGACACCGAATGCCGACGCGCTGGCTGCCGAGGGCGTTTTGTTCCAGAAGCACTATGGCGGCGCCGCACCTTGCTCGCCGGCGCGCGCCTGCCTCTACACCGGCCTCTACCAGATGAACAATCGTGTCTGCCGCAACGGCACACCGCTCGACGCCCGCCACGGCAACATAGCCCTCTGGGCACGCGCCCTCGGCTATGATCCGACGCTGTTCGGTTATACCGACATGGCGCGCGACCCGCGCACGCTGGCGCCTGGCGACCCGCAGCTGAAAAGCTATGAAGGCGTGCTGCCCGGCTTCACCGTGCGCCAGCTTCTGCCCGAGCACCAGAAGCCCTGGCTGTCATGGCTCAAGGCGCGCGGCGTCGATGCCGGCGCCGGCTCCCCCGCCATTCACCGCCCGGCGGGCGAAATCCTGGAAAACGACGGCGCGATCAGCAACGGTCCGCCAATCTATTCGAAGGACGAGACGCCGTCGGCCTTCCTGGCCGGCGAATTCATCCGCTGGCTCGGCGAGCAGGAGCGCGATGCCCCGTGGTTCGCGCATCTTTCCTTCATCAGCCCCCACCCGCCCTTCATCGTGCCGGCGCCTTACAACGCCATGTACAATCCGGCCATCGGTCCAGCTTTTGACCGCGCGGAAAGCTGGCAGGCCGAAGCAGCAAGCCACCCTTATCTCGCCTATGAACTTAGCCGGCAGGAACGGTCGAAATTCCGTCCCGGCTCGGAGGGCAAGGTGCGCGACTGGGGCGACGACAATTTTCGCCGCATCCGGGCGCTCTATTACGGCATGATCTCGGAGGTCGACGCGCAGCTTGGCCGTGTCTGGCAAGCGGTCAAGGCGGCCGATGCATGGGACGACACCGTCATCGTGCTGACCTCCGATCACGCCGAGATGATGGGCGATCATTTCATGCTGGGCAAGGGCGGCTTCTTCGACGGCAGCTTCCATATTCCGCTGGTCATTCGCGATCCGCGCCGCCACAAGGCGGCCGGCAGCAGTGTCGACCGCTTCACCGAGGCGGTCGATTTGGCACCCACCTTGGTCGAGCTCACTGGGCTCGAGCTCACTGGCGGCGAAGTCCTGCCGCATCTCGACGGCCGCTCGCTGGCGCCTTTCCTGGACGCAACGGAGCCGGACAATTGGCGCGATGCGGCGCATTGGGAGTTCGATTTCCGCTCGATTGCGGATGGTGATGCAGAACGCTATTTCGGCATCGGTCCGCGTCAGTGCAATCTCGCCGTCATCCGCACCCAAAAGTTCAAATATGTGAATTTCGGCGGCGGCCTGCCGCCCTTGCTCTTCGACCTGGAAAAAGATGCCGGCGAGCTGACCAACGTCGCTGACGACCCAGCCTATCTGCCGGTGCGGTTGGAATTTGCCGAGAAGTTGCTCGCCTGGCGGGCCGAGCATCTCGACCAATCTCTGGCGCTCGCCGAATTGACGGACAATGGCGTTGCCGGCCATGTCGCGGGCTTTCCCTCGACATAAACAAAGCCCGCGCCGTTGCCGGCGCGGGCTTCTCTGTCGGCCTGTGTGCTGCTTAGCGCATGATCATGCGCTGTTTGTCGCGATTTTGCGCATAGCTGGCCTTGTCATAGGGAGCCTGCGCCTCAAGCTGCTCCTTGGTGAAGTTCGTGTAGAGATAGCGCTTGCCGTTCTTGTCGGTCATGAATTTCAGGTTGTCCATGCCGACCGCCACCTCCTTCTCGCCGACGCCAAGGAAGCCGCCAACGTCGATGATGACTGCGTCGACCTTCTTGTCGCTGCCCAGCACGATATCGCCGATCTCGCCGACGTTGACATCGTTGGCGCCATAAACGGTGGTTCCAACCAGATCCTCGGCCCGGATTTCGCCCATCGGCATTTCGGTTAGCGTCGACTTGTCGATCGACCCGGTCTTGGTCTGGTCGGCCGTGGAATTAGCCGGAGGCGCCGCTGCCGGAGCGTTTTGAGCCGTCTTGCCGGCCTGGTCAGCGTTGTTAGTCGTTGCGGTGTTGTCGTTCGGCGCAGTGTTGCTGGCCATCACGGTGGGCGTGACGGTAGCAGGCGCATTGGCATCGTTCGACGCAGTGGTTGCCGGCGCCGGATCATAGGCCTTGCGGTTGAAGTCTGGCTGCGCCTGCAGCTCTTCCTTGGTCGTTTGCGCGACCAGCCAGCGATCGCCGTTCCTCTCGGCCCACTGCGCCTTGTCGAAGTCATAGGCGACGTTCTTTTCGCCGATGCCGAGGAAGCCGCCGACACCGATGATCAGCGATTGCGCCTTGGCTTCCTTGTTGATGACGATGTCGTTCACGTCACCGATGTTTTGGGCGTCGTCGCCGGTGCCGTTATAGACGGTCTCGCCGATGATATTGGTGGCGAGATTGCCTTCGGCGCGCTTCACTGGCTCAGCCGGCGCGGCAGGCGCCGGGGTTGTATTTTGCGCGCTGGTGGAAGGGGCGGCAGGCGCCGCATTATCCGCCGAAGCTGGTGGCGGAGTCGGATCGTAAGGCCTCCGGTCGAAATCCGGCTGAGCCGTCAACTCATCCTTCGTCGTTTGCGCTATCAGCCAACGGTCGCCATTTCTTTCGGCCCATTGCATCTTCTTGTAGTCGAAAACGACGTTCTTGGTTCCTATGCCAAGAAAACCGCCAACGCCGATGACGACGGATTTTACCTCGCCGCGCTCGTCGAAGACGACATCGGTGATCTTGCCGATATTCTCTGCATTGTCGCCGGTGCCGTTATAGACCGACTCGCCGATGATATTGGTGACAAGGCTGCCCTCGGCGCGTTGCACCGGAGCGGCTGGAGCGGAATTCTCTACGGCGGGTGGTTGCGCCGGCGCCGGGGTCGTCGCCGACTGCGCAAATGCACCCGTCGCAATCAATGTTGCGACTGCTGTCGTGGTTAAAAGGGTGCGGATCATCTTAGTGTCTCCTCGTCGGTGATTTCGTGCACGCCGTACCCGCCTGGCGTCACTGCGGGCGCAGCGTCTTCTGCATGTTCACAACGTTGTGACCACACTGTTGTTCCGAAAAAAGCCGTGGTGCACCCGGTGCGATGTCAATGGTTCTCGGATTCGCCGCGTTGGTCGAAAGGAACATTTTCTCGGCCGCCCCGTTCCACTCCCGGCTGGGGCTCCGTCCCGGCCCGATAGGTGCTGGAAAATGGAACGGCCATGCGGTTTGCAGCGGTGCTGAACAAGGACGGGGGCACCCTGCGCACCATCGATCTTGAGGCCTTCGCCAGTCGGATGCGCAGCACCCTTGAGAGTGCCGGCCACTCGATTGATATCGAAATCGTCGCCGGCAAGGATATCGTCGCCACGCTGGACGGCGTAGCTTCCAGGCGCGGCATCGACGTCCTGCTGGCTGGCGGCGGCGACGGCACCATTTCGGCCGCGGCAGCCCGTTTGATGAATGGGGAGAAGGCGCTGGCAATTCTGCCGGCTGGCACAATGAACCTTTTTGCGCGCGGCCTCGGTATCCCGCAGACCCTCGATGCGGCACTGAAATCGTTTGCCGACGGCGAGGTGATGGCAATTGACATTGCAACAGCCAACGGCCGGCCTTTCGTACATCAATTCTCGATCGGCATGCACGCCAAGATGGTGCAACTGCGCCAGAAGATGGAATTCGGCTCGCGGCTGGGGAAGATGCGTGCCTCGGTGCGGGCCGCTTGGGCAACGATCAACAACCCGCCGGCCATGAACGTAACGCTGACGGTCGGTGAGGCCGAGATCAGAACGCGGATCACCGGCATCGGCATCACCAACAATCTGTTCGGCGAGGGCCACCTGCCCTATGCCGATAATCCGGCAGGCGGCGTGCTGGGCATCTATGTCACCGTGGCAAGGCGGCGCGGCGAATTGATCAGGTTCCTCTTTGACGTCGCCCGTGGGAAATGGCGCGGCAACGAGCATGTCGAAATCCATCAGGCAAACCGCGCCGTTTTGAAAATCCATTCGACTAACAGGAAAGTTCAGGCCGTCATGGACGGCGAACTGGTAAAGCTCGATCGCGAGACGACCGTCGAAATCCATCCGCGCGCGTTGAATGTTCTCGTCCCGGCGCGCGCTGTCGAGGCAAAGGTTGCCTGACGTGGGATGCGTGATGTGGGGTTGCGTGATGCAAACTGGCGCGAGCGATGGAGAGAACCTAGCCGCTGGGCGTGTTGCCCTGTTCGGTCTTCGGCGTCTCGATCATCCAGCCGTAGATTTCGGCGACGCCCCAGGCGATAAAAGCCAGCAACAGCGCGGCGATCAGGATACGAAGGACATGCCGACCCCGCCGCCCTTGACGGGCTTTGTTTTCAGGAATGGTTTTTGGCATTGTCTGGCTCCATATTTGGCGCCGGCAGGCGTAACTGGCGGGGCGTTGGCTGGTAACGGTCCCCCGCCGCGAAAGTTCCGGCACTGCAAGGCGGCAGACGGGCCGGTTGGCCTGACCAATCAGCGGAGCCGGCCACCGGGGGCATAGTGGACGACAATAGCCAGAACACGCCGGGCCTGCCGGCCGATATTCGCCGTGTGGTGGGCGCCGCGGACCGTCTTGCCGTGCTGCACGGCCTCGACACGCTGGACGGGGCTGCCGACCCTGATTTCGATCGTATCGGCGGTCTTGCCGCTTCGGCGATGCAAACGTCTGTCGCACTGATCACGCTGGTCGATGCCGAGCGGCAGTGGTTCAAGTCCTGTATCGGCCTCGACGAGACCGAAATCGCAACCGAGACATCGTTCTGCGCCTATACCATCGCAGCCGGCGACGTGCCGATGGTGGTGGCCGACGCGGCGGCGGATCCGCGGTTCAAAGCCAATCCGCTGGTCACCGGCGAGCATCATATCCGCTTTTACGCAGGCGTGCCCATCGTAGTCGACGGCGCGCTGATCGGCACGCTGTGCGTGCTCGACCGGAAGCCGCACGCACGTCCCTCCTCTGTCCAGCTCGACCAGCTGTCGGCGCTGGCCGGCCTCGCCGCCAGCCTGTTCACGCTGAAGGATGCAACCCGCAGTGCGGCGATTGCCAAGGCAGCACTGGTTCGAGAGGAAAAGCGGCGCGCTATCGCGCTCGACGCGGCTTCGCTTGCCAGCTGGGCATGGGATATCCGCAGCGATATGATCGACTGCGATGTCCTGCTGTCCGAATTGTTCAACCTGCCGAAGTCGAACAGGCTGAGGGCGCGCGACATCCTGACCGCCATCGACCCGCGCGACGTTCACCAGACCGAAACACGCTTTCGCGACGCGCTGACCGGCAGCGACGATTATTTTGGCGAATACCGTGTCAAAGGCCTCGATCCGCCGCGATGGATCGCAACACGCGGCCGCGTCATAGAACGCGACGGCGATGGCAAGCCGACGCTGATCTTCGGCGTCAACTACGACATTACCGAACGCAAGCTTGGCGACGAACGTCAACGACTGTTGCTGCGCGAGCTCAATCACCGCGTCAAGAACACTTTGGCAACCGTACAGGCGCTGGCGACGCAGACCGTTCGCCATGCCCGCCAGCCAAGCGAATTCCTCGAAGCCTTCAGCGCCAGGCTGCAGGCACTGGGCGTTGCGCACAGCCTGCTGTCGGACCGCGAGTGGCGCGGCATCGGCATCCGCGAGCTGGTGGAGATCGAGCTAAAGCCGTTCCAAGCCGCCGGACAATCGCGCATGGCGATCTCCGGCGCCGATGTCCTGCTCTCACCCGACCAGGCAGTCGGGCTCGGGCTGATCCTGCATGAACTGGCAAGCAATGCACTGCAATACGGGTCGCTCTCGGTTTCCTCCGGAAAGGTCGATCTCGATTGGAGGGTACAAGGCAGGAAGGGCGCACGCCGTCTGTTGCTGGCCTGGCGCGAAAGCGGCGGCCCGCGGGTTGCGCCGCCCGAACGCCATGGCTTCGGCTCGATCCTGATCCGCCGCAGCCTGGCCAAGGTCATTTCCAGCGAGGTGATCCATGAATTCCGGCCGGACGGCGTGGTCGCGGAAATATCGATTCCGCTCGAAGATTTGTGATTTTGCGACCGGCGCCAGAATCGTTTGCCCCGAACTATCCCCTCCGAACTATTCACGTTTGCCGGTATCCGGATCATCGGAGCCGCGCTTCACGTTCTCGCGGTAGATGGCGTAGGCAGCGAGTGCTATCGCCGGGCCGAGAATCGCGCTCAGTCTGGCCTTTCCCGGGCCATCTTTGCCCTTGAGCAGCGCCGGCAGCACGGCGAGTGCCGCAGTGATGCCGATAGCCTTCATGTCAGCGTTGCGTCGCTTCGCCCGGCGCCTGGCGCGCGAGCCGGCCGACATCCGGTAGACGAGCAGGATGAGACCGGCGATTGCGAGAAAGCCGATCCCGAAGCTCAGGGAAGCTGCCATCGGCCCATAGCGGGCCGCCGTCCAGATATAGGCCGCCCCGACCAGGAAGCCGAGGCCGCACAGCGCTACGACCGCTGCGACCGAATAGACAATTGCAGCCACACGCGCGCGTTGCACCGCCGCAATGGTTTCGCCCGAGGCGAGGCCCGAGATCAGCGATGCAAGCATTCCCATGCGTGCAGAACTAGCGGCGCGCGAGAAGCGCGAAGAGGAACCCGACGCCGGCGGCGATCGCCAGCGACGTCACCGGCTTCTCGCGCATATGCGCTATCATCTGCGCCTCGATGTCCCTGGCGTTGCTGCGCAGGCTGTCGAAGGCTGCCTCGCCCTGGGTTCGCAACTGCTCGACGCTTTCGGCGGCGGCTCGCCGCGCTGCCCCGTAGCCATGTTCGCCAGTTTTGGCCAACAGCTTGGTAAGTTGGTCGATGTCGGCCTTCAGTTGTGCGATGTCGGCCTCAATATCGGAATTCGTGCGGGCTTCGTTCGCGGCCTTTCCTGCGGCAGTCGCCATTGCTTCACTCTCCATGCTTTTGCTCGGTCGAAACGCCCGACAGACCCCAAGGTTCCGGCACGAACCTCTTCTAACCCTATCTCCGGCAGCGCGCGTTGCAAATGCCTTGCATGGGCCGAGGCCGACGCATCCGCGCCAGCGCGTCTTTTTTAAATGACAGCATGCCAAATAACGATCATGACTTCCCCCGTTTCACGATCGAGACGAATTTAAGGAGATATTGCTGCGTGCGCGCATCACTCGACGGTTTGCGGATTCTTATCCTGGAAGATGAGTTCCTGATTGCCATGGATATCGAGCAGCTTTGCCGCGACTACGGCGCGCTCAATGTGGTCATCGCCCGTGATCTGACTGAGATCGAACAGCAAGACGTTGCCGCGCAGTTCGATGTGGCCATCGTCGACCTCATGCTGAGCGGCGTTTCGACGCTCCAATTTGCTTCGCGGCTGCGTGAAGCGGGCATCCCGTTCGTCTTTGCCTCGGGCTATTCGGATACGGACGAGATCAAGAAATCCTTTCCCGGCGTCAGACTGGTCACCAAGCCCTATTCGGGAGACGATCTCGTCGAGGCAGTGGCGGCGGCCTGCAGGCGAACGCCTCTCCGCTGAGGCGCGGAGCGGTTCGAACACGCCGCGCTTCACGCAGCCGTCGACCCGGTTACCTGAGCCGAAATTGCGTCCGGGCCATACTCGTCTTCACCGGAGATCTTCAGAATTTCCTGCAGCCGTGTGCGGGCGCGGCTGACGCGGCTCTTGATCGTTCCGACGGCGCAGCCGCAGATCTCGGCCGCTTCCTCGTAGGAGAAGCCCGACGCGCCGATGAGGATAATGGCTTCGCGCTGGTCTTCTGGCAGCAATTCGAGCGCGCCGCGAAAGTCCTCGAGGTCAAGTTGGCCGTGCTGGGCCGGGTGAACGGCAAGCCTGGCCGTCATGACGCCATCGCTGTCCTGCACCTCGCGGCCGCGCTTGCGCATCTGCGAATAGAATTCGTTGCGCAAGATCGTGAACAGCCATGCCTTCAGATTGGTGCCGGGCTGGAAGCTTTCATGCTTGTCCCATGCCTTGACCAATGTTTCCTGCACCAGGTCGTCGGCCTTGTCGGCGTTTTGCGTCAGCGACACGGCAAAAGCCCGCAGGCTCGGGATCGAGCCGAGCAAGTCGGTCTTGAAGCCCTGGGAGACGGCCGCCATGCCTCAGTCCTTCTTTTGTACAGGTTCGGCTTTTTCCAACTGGCTGAGCAGTTGGGCGAAGCGATCCGGCACATTGTCGGAGACCAGCTCGTCGTAGTATTGTTTGAGTTTGCGGCCGATTTCCGAGTTCGGCCCAAGCGGGTCGCGGGAAGCAGCCCGGCGCCCGTTGCCAACGCCACCCATGGTAGCTTTCGTCATGTTCTTCATTTCGCCCTTTTGTCCCAGCCTTAAGCCGCCCTTCAACACATAACGCAAGGCAAGCGGCAGCCTCGTCTGGTTGCCCAACCCGCCCCTAAACGCCAGCCCATATATTTAGTTCCGCATGATCGGAACTTTTTCGCAGAACCCGCGTTTTCAACTCTGGGCTTGCGAACCGTTTTTTAGCTGTAACATGCAATCACGTCATATGAGGGAGACGTCCAATATGAGCCTATCAGCCACCATCGCTCCGCACCTGCCGTTCCTGCGTCGCTTCTCGCGCGCAGTATCCGGATCGCAGGAGAGCGGCGACGCGCTGGTCGCCGCAATGCTCGAGGCCATCATTGCCGATGTCGACATCTTTCCGAACGCATCGAACGACCGCATCGCGCTCTACAAGGTCTTTGCCAAGCTCTTCACCTCAGTGGCCATTCGCGTTCCGCAGGAGCATGCCCAGTCGGCATGGGAACAGCGTGCCGCGGCCAATCTGAATGCAATTGCGCCTCGCCCCCGCCAAGCCTTTCTGCTGGTGGCGGTCGAAGGCTTCAGCGAAGACGAGGCGGCGGAGATTCTCGACGTCGACGAACAGGAATTCTCCGAACTCCTCGCGCAGGCGAGCAACGAGATCTCCCGTCAGGTGGCAACCGACGTGCTGATCATCGAGGATGAGCCGCTGATCGCCATGGACATCGAGGAAATGGTCGAAAGCCTCGGCCACCGCGTCGTCGGAACGGCGCGCACCCACGCCGAGGCGGTGGCGATGTTCGGCAAGGCGCGGCCAAAGATGGTGCTTGCCGATATCCAGCTTGCCGACGGAAGTTCGGGCATAGCGGCCGTGAATGAGATCCTGTCGTCGACCTCGGTACCGGTGATCTTCATCACCGCCTTTCCCGAGCGCCTGCTCACCGGCGAGCGGCCGGAACCGGCATTCCTGGTTACCAAGCCGTTCAATCCGGACATGGTCAAGGCTCTTATCAGCCAGGCCCTGTTCTTTGACCGGCACGCGAAAGCCGCGGCATGAAACAGCGGGCGGCCGAACTGCGGCCGCCGAGACAGCCGCTCCCCAGGATCAGAGGGGAGTGACGCCGGCTCAATTCACTGGCAACCAACTGGGGCAACCAACTGGACCTTTCCACACACCGCGGCAATTCGGGCCCTGAAGATTTTCAGCATCGTCTTTTTCGGAAAATGGTGGAACAAACGGAGGCGAATCACGTTTTCACCGCAGCATTGGAAGGAGATCGATCATGCTTTACTGGGCGCTCGTATTTCTCGTCGTGGCGATCATCGCCGGTGCGCTTGGTTTCGGCGGCATCGCTGGCACCTCGGCCGGCATAGCGCAGATATTGTTCTTCATCTTTCTCGCCTTCCTGATCATATCGCTTATTGCCGGCCTGATCAGACGAGCGTGAATGCCAAGCGGCCATTCAAGCGAACACTGGAAGCCGCACCCCTCAAACGGTTTCCAGCCACCGCCGGGCAGTGTCCTCCAACGGGATGCCGCTCGGCGGACCGCTTTTTAAGGTTTGATACGAACCTCCTCCTTTTGGAACCCATTTTTCCGCGAACCGTTCAGCCCGACATGGGTTGAGCAAATTGACCGATGCGTTCCAGAGTCGGAAAAATGAAAGACCGCGGCCAGAGTGATGAGATCATCGCTTTGCATCCCGCCGAAAGCGGGATGCAGCTTGGTCGGGCCCTTCTCCATGCACTGCACAATGCCGGGATTTCCGTCCTGTACCAGGATCGCGAGATGAAGACGGTGTGGGCGCGCAACATGCGCGCGCCCTGGACTTCCGATGCCTCCGACAACAACGGCATCTTGCCGCCGGCGCAGGCAGAGCGTATCGGCGCCGCCAAGCACGACGTCATCGTCTCCGGCAATCCTCAACATCTTGAGCTCAGTGTGCCGGCCGATGACGGCGCCCGCTGGTTTCAGGTGTGGATAGACGCCGACCGCAGCGAGACCGGCGCGGTGCAGGGCGTCGTGACCACCATGGTCGAAACAACCGAGCAGAAACGCCGGGAGCAGACGTTGAAGGCGCTGCTGCGCGAAGTCAGTCATCGCTCCAAGAACCTTTTGGCCATCATCCAGAGCATCGCCACCCAGACGGGCCGTTATTCCGGCAGCATTGACGATTTCCTGACGCGCTTCCGGGGCCGATTGCAGTCGCTGGCCTCCTCGCAGGATTTGGTTACGTCATCCAACTGGCGGGGAGCGGCGCTGCGCGAGCTGGTTTCCGGTCAGGTCGGCAGGTACGGCGCGGATCCCTTGCACAGCCTACGTTTCCGCGGCGCAAATCCATATCTCAACCCCAATGCCGCCTTGCACATCGGCTTGGCCATGCATGAGCTCGCCGTCAATTCGGTCAGCTATGGCGCACTGTCGCGCAGCGACGGTTTCGTCGAGGTGACGGCCGATCTGACGGCAGCTTCCGCTGGCGAGCCTGCGCTGTCGCTGACATGGGCCGAAGTGATCGGAGCCAACGACAATCAGCGCAGTGAGAAGCGTTTTGGCAGCGTCGCGCTCGAACGCGTCGTGCCCACTTCATTGAATGGAACGGCGACCCTTGAGATCACCGGGAACCGCCTCGAATACCGCCTTGTCGTTCCTCACGGTAATTTCGAGACGGATTAACGAGCGGCGGTCGCCGCGCGAAGGCTTGCTGCGCATCGCCATCTTTAACCGACTGTTCACCATAAAGTCCGATCCTGTGCGAACGTGCCGATCCGCCGGATTGAGTTTGGCACAAAGTGAAGGGATGGGCGTTGACGGCTGCAGACGTGAACAGACTGGAACAGGCCGCTCGCGTCTCGATGGGCGGTTTTCAGGATCCCGACGCGCCCGCAACGCCCGCGCCTCGTGCTTCGCCCCTGCGCTTCGCCGCCGTCGCGCTTATGGCCGCGATCGTCCTGACCGCCGCGTCCCAACTGATCTGAATCGAACTCGCCTCTGCTTGATCGCTTTGAAACCACTGCCCGAGTGCTCGGCCGTGCCCGTTCGCGGTCGCTGACCTGCAGGGCCAGGCCCAACATGTCGGCGCCAGATGCCTTGCCGTCGATCCGGCGCTCGAGAACGACCATGACAGGATCGTCTGGAACGTGCGCCCCAACGGCACGCTCGATGCGTCCTTGGAGATTTCCGGGTTCGTGGTAGCATCGAACGGCGCACGCCCCGAAAAAGACTATCTTAATCAACAATGAAATCGTGCGGGCAAAGGCCGTACTTTCATGCTAAATGGCGGCTGGAGCTTATTAAAGTGAGGACAAAAGTGAGGATGACTCCATGCGGAAGATGATTATTGCCATGGTTGCCGTGGTTGCGGTCAGCGGCTGCACCACCACGGAAGAGAACGTGGGTATCGGCACTGTGGGCGGCGCGCTCATTGGTGGCGCTGTCGGCGGCGGTAAGGGCGCTTTGATCGGCGCCGGCGCTGGTGCGATTGGCGGTCTGCTCGTTCGCCGGCTGCAAAATGGCTACTGCCAATACAGAGATCGTCACGGCCGGATTTACACAGCTCGCTGCAACTAGTTTCGAGCTCCAGGCGAACAGCAAACGCGGAGGCAGGCCACCTGTCTCCGCGTTTGCTCTTTAAAGCGCTGTTGCGATGCGGCCCACGAGACGGCGTTTCAGGCCGGCAGCGGAACCTTGATTTCCACGTTCAAGCCATCTTCGCGAAAATCGCGCCTGATTGTGCCACGCAATTCGCGCGTGACGTTGAGATCGATCAGTCTGGTGCCAAAACCACTCTTTGCCGGTCTCTCAAGCTTCTTCTGACCGGCCTCGCGCCAGTTGAGAGCCAATGTCCGGGTGCCGCTACGGGCTTCGAGCGACCAGTCGACCTTCAGCGCACCGACTGAATTGCCGGCTTCGCCATGCTTCAGCGCATTCGTCGCCAGTTCGTGAAAGACGAGGCCGAGTGCCTGCGTCGTCTTTTCATCGAGAAGAATCTGCGGTCCCGACAGCAGCCCTTCAGGAAGCTCGCTGCCGAACACCTGGCCTAGCTCGATGCGCAGCAGGTCGCCGAGATCGGCTTTCTGCCAGCGTGAGCGCGTCAGCATGTCCTGGGAAGCCGCCATCGCCTGCAGCCGGGCCGAGAAAGAAGCCGAGAATTCCTGGACGTCGGTGGTGTGCGATGCTGTCTGGCGCGCGATTGCCAGCACCCGCGTGATCGAGTTCTTGATGCGATGCTTCATCTCCTGCAGCATCAGGTCTTTTTCCAGCAGGCTCTTTTCGGTCGTTTCGTGAAGCAGCGAGACCGCCTCATAGGCCCGCTCCTGATAGCGGGCCACCAGCGCGATGGCGCCCGCAAGCAGCAGTCCGAACAATCCGAGCATCACCGGGATGGCGCGCGAGGAAGGTTGCGAGAAAGCACTTGTCGGCCTGAACAGGACGACCCACGGCCGGCCGGCGACGGTGACCTTGCGGGTGACCAGCAGCCTGTCGCCGAGGCTCGAAACAGGCGGCGTTTCCGATTGGAACAGCAGGTTGTCGCTGTCCACCGTGCCGTCATAGATCTCGGTGTTGACCGGCAGCAATGGTGCCCGGCTGAGCGCAGCCTGGAACAGATCACGGGCGCGGAAGGCCGCATAAAGGAAGCCGGCAGTCGAGGATCTCGTCGCGTTCACGGCGTCCGGCGCGGTTTCGACATTGAGCCGGACGAAGACGAGGAACCCGGTAAAGGTCTGCGCGGCACCCGTATCCTTGCCGAACTGCACGAGCCCGCTGGCGTGCTGCTGGTCGTCGGCCATCGCCTTTTCGATCGCCTCGCGCCGCGCCGGCCCGGTGAACATGTCGTAGCCGATGCTGGATTTGTTGGACGGATCCAGCGGTTCGAACAGCACGATGGGCGTACGCCACGGTAAGTTCGTGTCGGGATAGATCGGATGGCTTGCGCCGTGATCGTGCAGGATGTCGCGCTCGACCGCCGCCTCGTTGCCAGTTTTCGCCAGGCGGAGGAAACCGATGCCGCGCAGGCCGGCGAAATTATTGTCGACGTCGAGCGCGTTGAAGAAAGCCTTGAACTCGCCCTGCGAGATACCGCCATTGCGTGCGTCGAACAGCGCCCGGGTCGAACGCAGCAGCGACAGGTCCAGGTCGATGCGGCTTTCGATCCGGTTAAGCGCGTCGTCTGCCGTCGCCTCGAATTTAATGCGGGCCGCCTCCTGGGTGGCAAAATAGGCAAAACCCGCCATCGTCAGGCTGATCAGCGCGACGGCGATAAAAGCGACGGTCGGAAAAAGCTTCTTCAATTGCTGATACGTCCCGTGGACGGTTCGGCATCTTTATGGGCAAGTCCTGACGCCAACACAATGGCGAGGCCAAAGCATGGTGACGGCTGGCACATTTTGGCGGCGTGTGATTAGCCGGCTAATTCTCGTTCATGCGGCGATCTTCAGCGCGCCCGGCCCCGGAATGGCGCGGGGTGGGCACTTGCCGAGGATGATCATGCCGAGCACCTCGTCCTGGGTGACGTCGGTTGTGCGCGCCGTTCCGACAACCCGACCGTTCTTCATGACGCAGACACGGTCGGCAAGCTCGAACACGTCGTGAATATCATGGCTGATCAGGAAGATGCCGATGCCGTCGGCCTTGAGCTGCCTGACCAGTTCGCCGACCTGCGCCGTCTCTTGCGGCCCGAGTGCAGCCGTCGGCTCGTCCATGATCAGGATGCGAGCATTGAACAGGATGGCGCGGGCGATCGCCACCGACTGCCGCTGGCCGCCCGAAAGCTTTACCACCGGCTCCTTGAAGCGTTGGAAACGCGGATTGAGCCTGCCCATCACTTTGCGCGCCTCGGCCTCCATGGCGACGTCGTCGAGCGTTCCCCAGCCGGTCATCAGCTCGCGGCCGAGAAACAGGTTGGCGGCCGCATCGACATTGTCGGCCAGCGCCAGCGTCTGGTAGATCGTCTCGATGCCGTACTTCTTGGCGTCGCGGGGATTGGAGATCGAAGCCTCCTCGCCGTTGACCAAAATCTGGCCCGCATCGCGCTTGTAGGCGCCGGACAGGATTTTTATCAACGTCGATTTGCCGGCACCGTTGTGACCGAGCAAAGCCATCACCTCGCCCGGGAAAAGGTCGACAGAGGCATCGTCGACGGCGCGAATGCCGCCGAAAGCGATGGAGATGTTGCGCATGTCGATCAGCGGCGTGCCCGTGGGAGCGGTTTTGTCTGCCATGATCGTTCCTCCTCCCTACACACGTTTGCGATAGACGGTATCGAGCCACACCGCGAGCACCAGCACGGCGCCGACAACGATGCTCTGCAGCGGTGAATCGATGCCGAGCAGCACCATGCCGGACTGCAGCGACTGCATCAAAAGCGCGCCGGGCATGGCGCCGAGCACTGTGCCGGAGCCGCCGGCGAGCGACGTGCCGCCGATCACCGCCGCCGCGATGACCAGCAGCTCGTCCAACGTGCCCAGCGCATTGGTCGACGAGTTCTGCCTGGCTGACGAGATCGCCGCGGCGATCGTCGCCAGCACGCCCATGATCATGAACACCTTCATGGTCACCCAGCGCGTGTTGATACCGGCAAGGTTGGCTGCTTCCGGATTGCCGCCGATGGCGAAGACATAGCGGCCGAAACGGGTACGCTTGGCGATGAAGGTCATGATCAGCCCTACGGCTACAGCCATCAGCACGGGTATGGCGATGCCATGGGCGATGAACAGCCCGCCTTCGGGAACCGTTATATTGTTGGCCGCCGCATATCTGTTCACGATGCCGACCGGCCAAGGATAGGAATTGGCAAGCCATATGGCGCCCATGATGGCAGCGCAGGTGAGGACACCGAGGAACGTCTCGGCCCAGATCGGGCGCAACGGAAAGCGGAACCGCTTGCGCTGCACCCGCCCGTTGAGCAGCATGAACACAACCGCTAGGCACGCGACAATTCCGACGATCCAGCTCCATCGCGCGCCGATCGAACCCGCCGGCCCGCCCCCCATCAGCTGGAAAGTGGCATCAAGCGGCGCAATCGTCTGACCGCTGGCGACCCACCATGCGGCACCCCGCCAGACCAGAAGGCCGCCCAGCGTCACGATGAAGGCCG
Organism: Mesorhizobium sp. M0664; assembly: GCF_040320565.1. NCBI lineage: Bacteria > Pseudomonadati > Pseudomonadota > Alphaproteobacteria > Hyphomicrobiales > Phyllobacteriaceae > Mesorhizobium > Mesorhizobium sp. M0664. The sequence goes on along the minus strand of NZ_JAMYPW010000004.1, from coordinate 187,191 downwards.
GCACCTCGAGATAAGCGATGATGTATCCCTGGAACGCTCCGATCAGAAGGCCAAGCGCCAGGCCGATGGCCAGTGCCAGGATCCAGATCCAGGGATTGCCTAATTGCAGACCGATCATTCGCACCAGGAAATGCACCTGCGCAAAGCCCATGACCACGCCGATCAGACCTTCGGCGGAACCGACCGACAGGTCGATATTGCGCATGACGATAACCAGCACCATTCCGGCGGCCATTATGGCCACGGCGGAAGTCTGCACCGACAGGTTCCAGAGATTGCGTGGCGTCAGGAAGGTCCGGCTGTCGAAGTCGAACGGATTGACGCCGAGCCGTACGCTGGAAATGACATGCAGGCCGACCCAGATGACCAGCAGCGCGCCGACCATGCCGAGCATGCGCGTGTCGAGTTCGGTTGCCTTGAGAAATCGGGCAACGATGCCGAGCTCGGATTCCCGTGCCCGGTCTGCCGTGCTGTCGACCGGCGTGTTGGACGTGGTGTCGGTCATGATGTTTCTCCCGCCGGGTTGCCGTCTGCCGCGGATGCCGGAAGCAGCCTAGAAGTTATCCGCCGGAAGCGGAAAAACAACTCTTGTTGAAAAACGCCGCGGCGAGCGGCCGCGGCGTTCGGACTTCTCGGAAACGTCGGCTCAGTTGCAGACTGCAACAGTGCCAGCCGTCACGCCGGCGCAGACCTCTTCTTTCTTGATCCAGCCGGCGTCGATGACGACGTTGAGGTTGTCCTTGGTGATGGCGACCGGGGTCAGGAACAGCGACTTGACGGTATTGCCGCCGGGCGTGGTGAAATCCTTCACGCCGGCAATGTCGGTCATCTGCTTGCCGTCGGCCAGCTGCGAGGCGATCTCGGCGGCATTCTTGCCGAGCTCGCGCGCATCCTTCCACACCGACACGGTCTGTGTGCCGAGCGCGATGCGGTTCAGCGCGGCGTGGTCGCCGTCCTGGCCCGAAACCGGAACCGATCCGGCCAGCCCTTGCGCTGTCAGCGCGGCGACGACGCCGCCGGCAGTGCCGTCATTGGCCGCGACCACGGCATCGACCTTGTTGTCGTTGGCGGTCAGGAACTGTTCCATGTTCTTCTGAGCGTTGGCCGGCAGCCAGCCGTCGGTATAGGCCTCGCCGACATTCTTGATCTTGCCGCTGTCTATTGCCGCCTTCAGCACCTCCATCGAACCGGCAAACAGGAAATCGGCATTCGGATCGGAACCCGAACCCTTGATGAAGACATAGTTGCCTTCCGGCTTCACCTTGAAGACTTCCCGGGCCTGCATGCGGCCGACTTCCTTGTTGTCGAAGGTCAGGTAAAAGACGTCCTTGTTCTCGATCAGCCGGTCGTAGCCGACAACCGGAATACCTTCGTCCAGCGCCTTTTGCACGGCCGGCCCGATGGCCGAGGCGTCCTGCGCCAGGATGATCAGTGCGTTGGCGCCCTGCGAGATCAGGCTCTCGACGTCGGTGAGCTGCTTGCCGGGGTTGGACTGTGCGTCGGCGGAAATATACTTGTCGCCTGCGGCCTCGATGGCCGCCTTCATTGCGGCCTCGTCGGTCTTCCAGCGCTCTTCCTGGAAGTTCGACCAGGAAACGCCGATGACCTTGTCTTTAGCCTGCGCCACCGACGCCAGCGCCAGCGTCATGGCGACACCCGCCAGAATGGCGGTCGTGAATTTCTTCATCATATCCTCCCTGCGCCGCGTACGGCGTGACCAATTGGCTCAAAGACCAGCTTAGAAGCTCTAATTTTTTCGAGCCTCGAAAAAATACTGGTCCGATCTCCGGCTGCTGTCAACATCGATTCTGATGGATTTTGATGACTCTGCGAGTTTTTTCGAGCGTCGGAATAAACGATGACAGCGCCACCTGCATCTGACACTATTTGCCTCATCCGACACTATTTGTCGGACATTACCGACGGCTTCCGGTTCATGAGCGGCCGCGGCAACCGGGAGGAAAGCAAAACAATGTCGGTCGGAATCCGCCATGACGATTTGCGCCGGCGCAACCGGGCGATGGTGATCTCGGCGGTGCGCCGGGCCGGCCAGCCATCGCGTACTGAGATCGCAGCTACCACCGGCCTCAGTCATTCGACCATATCGGCGATTTCTTCCGACCTGATACGGGAAGGCATCCTCGCCGAGAGCAAGCCAAGTGAGCCCGTTTCGTTGAAACGCGGTCGTCCGCAAGTCGGCCTCGCCCTCAACCCGGAAGCGGCGGCGGTGCTGACCGTGGTGTTGTCGCTGAATTTCCTTTCGGCCGCCATTATCGACTACACGGGACAGGTGGTCGCCGAGGAACAGCGCCGGCTGGACACGCTGACTATGCCGCGCGACGAGCTGATCCGTGAATGCATGGCCATCGTCCGGCGCCGGCTGCAGGATCCAGATCTTGACGTCCGCAGTGTCGCCCGCATCGCCCTGGCGATTCAGGGCATTACCGACTCCCCTGCACGCGCCATGCTGTGGTCGCCGATCACGCCGCAGACCGACATCGCCTTTGCCGACATGCTGGAGGACGAATTCGGCATCCCGGCAACGGTGGAGAACGACTGCAACATGATGGCGGTGGCTTTGCGCTGGCGCAATCCGGATCGCTATCGCGATGACTTCATCGCCATCCTGCTTTCGCATGGCATCGGCATGGGGCTGGTGCTGAAGGGCGAACTGTTCACCGGGACGCATTCCTCGGGCGGCGAATTTGGCCACATGATCCATCGTCCGGGCGGCGCGCTCTGCCGTTGCGGGCGGCGCGGCTGCATCGAGGCGTATGCCGGCAACTACGCCATCTGGCGCAACGCCAGGCAGATGAGCGAAGACAGCGAACCGGTCGCCGACGTCAGCGACGCCGACATGCGCGCACTGGCGGCCCGGGCGCGCGAGAAAGATGGGCCGGAACGCGAGGCCTACCGCAAGGCCGGCGAAGCGCTGGGTTTCGGTCTCGGCTCGCTGTTCGCGCTGATCGATCCGGCACCGGTCGCGATGGTCGGCGCCAGTGCCGCCGCCTTCGATCTGATCGAGCCGGCCTTGCGGAAGGCAATCGCCCAGACCGCCGGCGGCCAGCATTCAGGCTCGATCTCCTTCGATACAGAGCCGAACGAATTGCCTCTGATCCGCGAAGGCTGCGCGATGCGGGCGTTAAGCTTCGTCGACCAGGAGATTTTCGCGCCGGGCGCGCAAATGAGGCCCAGCGTCAGAAAGAACGTAGCCTGACCAGGCGGGTCAATCTTCCCTGATCGCATAGCCGGCGCCGCGGATGGTGCGGATGACATCCGGCATCCGGCCGTTGTTGACGGCTTTGCGCAGCCGCCCGACATGCACGTCGACGGTGCGTTCGTCGATGTAGATTGTCTCCCCCCAGACATTATCGAGTAACTGGCTGCGCGAGAAGACACGGCCCGGATGCCGCATCATGAACTCGAGCAGCCGGAATTCGGTCGGCCCGAGCCTGATTTCGCTCTTCTTGCGATAGACCCTGTGCGATTCGCGATCGAGCACGATGTCGCCGACCTTCAGCACGCTGGACAGCACTTCCGGCTTGGCGCGCCGCAGCAGCGCCTTGACCCTGGCCATGAATTCCGGTGTCGAAAACGGCTTGACCAGATAGTCGTCGGCGCCGGTCGAAAGACCGCGCACCCGGTCGCTCTCCTCGCCGCGCGCGGTCAGCATGATGATCGGCAGCCGCTCGGTTTCGGGGCGCACCCGCAACCGACGACAGAGCTCGATGCCGGAAACCGCTGGTATCATCCAGTCGAGCACCAAAAGGTCGGGCACATTCTCCTGCAAACGGATCTCGGCTTCGTCGCCGCGTGTCACCACCTCGACCTGGTAGCCTTCGGATTCGAGATTGTAGCGGAGCAGCACACCCAACGGCTCCTCGTCCTCCACCACCATTATGCGTGGTGCGATCATCGGCTGGGCACCCCCATCATGTCACCGGTGCGGACATTGTCGTTTCGTCCTGCTTCGGACGATTGACCGGCAATTGCTCGCCGGTCAGCACATAATACGCATTTTCGGCGATGTTGGTGACATGGTCGCCGATCCGCTCCAGATTCTTGGCGCAGAACAGCAGGTGCGTGCAAGCGGTGATGTTGCGCGGATCTTCCATCATGTAGGTCAACAGCTCGCGGAACACGGACGTGTATTTAACGTCGATGCGCTCGTCGGCGGCACGAAGCTTGGCCAACGCGGCCGCATCGCCTGCAGCATATTCCTCGATGACACCCTGCACCTGGATGAGAACCAGCTGCGCCATCGCGTCGATGGAATGCGACAGGTCCCGCGGCGTGGCGCTGAGGCCGACCGCACTCACGCGCTTGGCGATATTCTTGGCAAGGTCGCCGATGCGTTCGAGGTCGCCCGCCATGCGGATCGCTCCGACCACATGGCGAAGATCGTGGGCCATCGGCTGGCGTTTGGCGATCAGGGTGATGGCGCGGTCGTCCAGTTCGCGTTGACGCGCATCCATGATGGCGTCGTCGGAAACGACGCGTTGCGCCAGCACGTTGTCGGAATTCAACAGCGCCTTGGTTGCCCCGCCGACCATCGAACCGGCGAGGTCGGCCATGTCGCGGATCAGCTTGCTGATCTGCTCGAGATCCTCGTCGAAAGAAGCGACTGTGTGTTCGCCCATGGTCCTGTCCTCATATGCATGATCGGAACGGCTCAGCCGAAGCGGCCAGTGATGTAGTCCTGCGTGCGCTTCTCGCGGGGCGACGTGAATATCTTCTCGGTCCGGTCGAACTCGACCAGTTCACCCAGATACATGAACGCCGTCTGGCGCGACACGCGCGCCGCCTGCTGCATGTTGTGGGTGACGATGACGATCGTGTAGTCGGCTTGCAATTCGTCGATCAGTTCCTCGATCTTGGCAGTCGACAGCGGGTCGAGCGCCGAAGCCGGTTCGTCGAGCAGAATGACTTCCGGCTTCACCGCCACGGTGCGGGCGATACAGAGCCGCTGCTGCTGGCCGCCGGACAGGCTCAAGCCGCTGGCGTTGAGCTTGTCCTTGACCTCGCTCCACAGCGCGGCGCGCTTCAACGCCTGTTCGACGCGGCCGTCCATCTCGGACTTGCCGAGGTTCTCGTAGAGCCTGACGCCGAAGGCGATGTTCTCGTAGATCGACATCGGGAACGGCGTCGGCTTCTGGAACACCATGCCGATCTTGGTCCTGAGGAGGTTGAGATCCTGCGACCGGTCGAGAATGTTCTTGCCGTCGAGCAGCACCTGGCCCTCGGCCGTCTGTTTTGGGTAGAGCTCATAGATGCGGTTGAACACACGCAGCAGCGTCGATTTCCCGCAGCCCGAAGGGCCGATGAAGGCCGTGACGCTGCGCTCGGGCAGCGACAGGCTGATGTCCTTCAGCGCCTTGCTCTGGCCGTAGTAGAAGTTGAGGTTCTTGACCTCGATCTTCGTCTTCTCGGCGACCGTTTCGGCCATCGTCATGTCTGGGGACAACATCTGTGTCATCTGTCCTCTCTGCGTCCGGTAAGGCTGCGGGCGAGGATGCTCAAGCCCAGAACCGTCAGGGTGATTATGAGTGCGCCGGTCCACGCCAGTTGCTGCCATTCCTCGTAAGGGCTGAGAGCGAACTGGAAGATGGTCACCGGCAGGCTGGCCATCGGCGCGTTGATATTGCTGCTCCAGAACTGGTTGTTGAGCGCGGTGAAGAGCAGCGGCGCCGTCTCGCCGGAAATGCGTGCTATCGCCAGCAATATGCCGGTGACGATGCCGGACAATGCGGCGCGGTAGGCGACCGAACGGATCACCACCCAGCGTGGCGCGCCGATCGCGGCACCGGCTTCACGCAACGCGTTCGGCACCAGGTTGAGCATGTCTTCAGTGGTGCGCACGACCACCGGAATGACCAGGATGGCAAGCGCAACGGCGCCGGCAATGGCCGAGAAATGTCCCATTGGCCGCACCATCAGCTCATAGACAAACAAGCCTATGATGATCGACGGCGCCGACAACAGGATGTCGTTGATGAAGCGGACGACGGTGGTGATGCGCGAAAAGCGTCCATACTCGGCCATGTAGGTTCCCGCCAGCACGCCGATCGGCGTGCCGACGACAACGGCGATGATCGTCATCAGCAGGCTGCCCGTGATGGCATTGAGCAAGCCGCCGGCCTCGCCCGGTGGTGGCGTCATCTCGGTGAAGACCGCGAGCGAAAGCCCGGCTGTGCCCTTATAGACCAACGCGCCGAGAATGAGCGCCAGCCAGGCAAGCCCGATGCCGGCGGCGACGACGCAAAGCGCCATCATCACCGAATTCCTGGCTTTGCGGCGGCTGTGGAGCGATGAGGATGTCGACATCGGTCAGGCTCCCGTACGGGCGTCGATCCGCATCAGCATATAGCGGGCGGCGGCGAGGATCAGGAAGGTGATGACGAAGAGGATCAGGCCGAGCGAAACCAGCGAGGAGGTGTAGAGGTCGCCGTCGGCCTCGGTGAATTCATTGGCGATGGTCGCCGAGATCGTCGTGCCCGGCGCGAACAGGGAGGCACTGATGCGATGTGCGTTGCCGATGACGAAAGTCACCGCCATGGTTTCGCCGAGTGCCCGGCCGAGGCCAAGCATGACGCCGCCCATGATACCGATGCGGGTATAGGGAATGACCACGCGCCGGGTCACTTCCCAGGTCGTGCAACCGATGCCATAGGCCGATTCCTTCAGCACCGCCGGCACCGTATCGAAGACGTCCTTGGTGATCGAGGTGATGAAGGGCAGCACCATGATGGCGAGGATCAGCGCCGAGGTCAGAAGGCCGATGCCGTAAGGAGGGCCGGCGAAAAGGCTGGATAGTCCCGGCACGCCGTGGAAGATGTTGATGATGAAGGGCTGTATCGTCGTCTGCAGGAACGGCGCGAACACGAACAGGCCCCAGATGCCGTAGATGATCGAAGGAATGCCGGCCAACAGCTCGACCGCTATGCCGATAGGACGCCTGAGCGGGCGCGGGCAGAGCTCGGTGAGAAAGATTGCAATGCCGATGCCGATCGGAACCGCGATCAGGATGGCAATGGCCGCCGTCACCAGCGTGCCGTAGATCGGCGCCAGTGCGCCAAATTTTTCCGTAACGGGATTCCAGCTCTCAGTCGTCAGGAAAGAAAAACCGAACGACGACAGCGCCTGCCATGAGCCGGCAAACAGCGAGATGGCGACACCGCCGAGGATGACCAGCACAAGAATTGCGGAAGCGCGGGTGAGTCCGCGGAATATGGCATCTGTGAGCGCGAAGCGCCGCACCGTAGCTTCCCTGGCCCGGGCTGCTGCAGATGATGGCACGGCATCGGAAGCGATGGTCATTGGGTCCTCGCGATTAAAGGCAACAGGGAGGGCGCCATCGACGCCCTCCCTGGAGGAGATTACATAGCCGAGTAGAGCGGCTTGCCGTCGTCGCCGACGACTTCCTTGGCCCACATGGCCTTGACGCTCTCAACCACCTTGTCGGGCATCGGAACGTAGTCCAGCTCGCCGGCCATCTCGTCGCCCTTGTCGTATGCCCAGGCGAAGAATTTGAGCGCTTCGCCGGTGGTCGCGGCATCATCCGGCTTCTTGTAGAGCAGGATCCACGTTGCCGCCGTCATCGGCCAGGACTCGGCGCCCGGCTCGTTGGCGAGGATGACGCCATAGCCCGGCTGCGAGCTCCAGTCGGCATTGGCCGCTGCCGCCGAGAACCCCGCCGCGGTGGGCTCGACCTTCTTGCCGTCCTTGTTGATCATATCGGTGTGGGTGAGCTTGTTCTGCTTGGCGTAGGCATATTCGACATAACCGATCGCGCCGCCGGTCTGGGAGACGTTGTTGGCAACGCCCTCATTGCCCTTGGCGCCGATGCCGACCGGCCATTCCACGGCCTTGTCGACGCCGACCTTTTCTTTCCAGACCGCGCTGACGTCGCCGAGGTAATAGGTGAAGTTGAACGTCGTGCCCGAACCATCGGAACGGTGAACGACCGCGATCGCCTGCGAAGGCAGCTTGACGTCGGGATTGAGCTTCTTGATCGCTTCGTCATCCCAGCTCGTGATCTTGCCGAGGAAGATGTCGGCCAGCGTCGGGCCGTCGAGAACCAACTCGCCCGGCTTGATGCCTTCGAGATTGACGACGGGAACGATGCCGCCCATCACCATCGGGAACTGAGCCAGTCCGGTCGCTTCAAGCTCGTCGCCCTTGAGCGGCGCATCCGAAGCGCCGAAGGTAACGGTCTTGGCCTTGATCTGCTTGATGCCGCCGCCGGAACCGATCGACTGGTAGTTAAGGCCAACGCCGGTGTCTTTCTTGTAGGTGTCGGCCCACTTCGCATAGATCGGGTAGGGGAAGGTGGCGCCGGCGCCGGAGATGTCCGCGGCGAGCGCGGCGGACAGGGTGAGGGTGGTCGTCGCCGCAGCCATTGCAATCGCAACGGCCGCCGAGCGGATGAAATGTCTCATGTGGCCTGCTCCTGTTCGGAATATGGTCTCTCGGCGCCATTCCTCCGGCGCCCGCTGAGGCCAATAGCCCCCGATTATTACAGTCGCATGACAGTTTCATGTCGCTCCGGTAACGACGTCCAGCCGGGTTAAGAAGGAGCGGCCGCGGGCTTTTGTCGGCATGGGCCGCGGTTTGCCGCTGGAATCAGCAGCTTGCGTGAATTCCGGCCGGCATCGTCTGCTCGGCGATCGCAGCCACCGGCTTTAAAAGAAAAAAGCCGGACGGGAGCGCGTTGCATGCAGCCAGAACGTGTCATGGCCGCGCCATCGCCGAAACAGGTCCGTTGGGGTAAATCTGACCCTGTTTCTTGCCGGCGGTCGCTGCTCCCGCCCGTAACTGGAGGAGCGGAACTTCGAATATCCCATTGTCGCCACTGAGCGCGGCTTTGGTATGGTGCGATCGCACCATGGCCTTACGCTGGAAGCGTTGACGAATCGCAAGGTTCTAACTCGCGCTGGACCTCCATCCGCGCCCGACCCGGCGCTCGATCTTCGAGCAACGCCTTCCACTGGAAGTGCGACGACTCTACTTCACGGTATCTACTCCCTTCGCCCTATTCCGCCGGTTGTCGGTTAGGCCGAAGCAGCGTTATAAGCTTGCAGGGGTATTGCTGATGTCTCGACGGATTCTGCCTGTCTTCCTGTGCCTGGCGCTGCCTCTGGGAAGCGGCTGCGCGCGCAGCTATGACGGCACCGTCATCATTCCCAAGCCGCTCGATGTTCGCCGTTTCTGGGACAGGCCTTCGCCGCAGGCGCAAGCCGAACAGTCGCAACTGGAGACCGACGTCTTTCCAGTGGCGCCGCAACCGCCGAAAAGGCCGGCGGTGCGCAGGAGCGCGGCTTCCGTTGCAGCGCCTCGGAGGAGGGTCACCAACAACCCGCCCATGCTGTCGCCGGAGCCGACGAAGCCGCTAACTTGCAAGAATGTCAGCGAGCCCGGCAAACGGGCCCGCATGGTCTGCGAATAGCCAACCGTCCGTCGGTTGATGCGCACGGCTCCAGGCCTTGAAGCGGCTATCCGGCCAGCCGTCTCGGAACATCGCCCGCCTTGGTCAGTCCGCTGGGAAGAAGGCCGGCCCGACCACTCTCACCGGCCGCGCGCCGATCGCTCTTTCGATCGACTGATGCTGGGCAGCCCCCTGCACTTCGGCAGCCTGCGTTTTTGCCTCTGCCGGAGCGGCACCGGCGGTTTCGATCCCGGATTCAGGAATTTCCGCGACGACGCCAAGATCCGGCTTTGCCGTCGGCAACGGTATGATGGCGTTGGTCATGTTGGCCGGTGTCACGGTTCGTGCCCTGAGCTCGGCGACGCGCCGGTAATAGCGCTTGACGTCGCAGGCCTTGAAGTTCGCGTCGTCGCGGTACCGGAACGCGGCAGGTAGCTCCACATAGGGTTTTCCCGACTCGAGCGCGACCATCTCCTCGGTCTCGCGAGTGGCGTCGCTCAGCGTATAGAGGTCGACGCCGGCATCGTCGCAGATGTAGCGACACTGATCGACCGTTTCCCTCTGATCGTCGCTCTTGGCGAACTGCGATTTTGGCGCGGGGAAGAAATATCCGTCCGACAAGCGAACGCAAAACAGCATCCGATTGCCGCCAATTGTTGTGCCTGCGGACTGGGCCTTGGGTGCCGTGCGTTGCTGCGCCGGCTGTTTCTTGGCAGCGGGGGCGGCGCAGCCCAGCGCGACAAACCTGGCCTTCAGTCCGGACGTGTCCCTGCTCGAATTCGACAGTCTGGCGATCTGCCGTTGCACCTCCGCCTTGCTGCTGACCAGGTCGGCGCAGGGATTGAAGAAGAAGCCGGCGGTTTTCGCTGCGCATCTGCGTTGTCTCTCAAGCTTTTGAATCGCGGCGAGTTGCCGGCGCAGTTGGGCAAGCTCGGGGCTGGTCCCGCCGCTGCGCCCCGCCGAAAGCAATTGGCTCCTGATGGCACCGCAGCTATCCGCGTAGGAGAAGGATGTGCCGAGCGCAACGGCTATTGCCGACACCAGCATCAGAATCGTGAGGGGCCAGAAGCGTGTCATTGGAACGACCATTATCCTTGTTGCACCGAGAACAGGATTTCTTTGTCGACTATGGATAAGTACTAGCTAAATCAGTTTTTCCTAATTGAAGTAGATCAAACCGCCACCAGAGACTTTAGCTCTAGTGTATTAGATCCACTCGTGTAAATTCAATATTACATTTTTATTTCAAGATTAAGACGAACCGGCAGCAACGCCGGCGGACGCCCGCCACGGCGAAGTTTGATGCGCGCGGCGGGTTCGGCATCGCGATCAATCCGGCGTTACCGGCCGGCCGTCGCTGAAACCTTAGCCCTGGGATCGGCGTTGAGCGGCCAAAGGAGGAGACCGCAAATGTCGATCCACTTCACTGTCGCGGACCTGACCAGGAATCTGTTCCATTCACTTTGGTTGGACCATGAACGCGCACCGAGGCCACTCGACCACGAGCAGAGGCTTTTGCTGGAGTGCTATCTCGCCGGCCAGATACCGGAATCGGCTTGGAGCGACTATGTCTTCGAGGTGCCGGAACTGGCGCGACATGTCGAGGCGAGACGAAGGCGCCACTAAAGCGCATCGCGGTCGACCGGGCGTCATGCGACGCGCTTAGGTTCTTGTCTAATGCATGTCGTTGTCGCAAAACCGCTGCACGCTTTTGCGCGACATGCATTAGGTCCCGAAAAGTGGAATCCGGTTGTCGGAAAAGATCAAGGCGAAGCCTTCACTCGCGGTGCAGCCTGTTCTTGTTTGGGCGAGTTGAATTGCAGAGTGAACACCTTGCCCGGGATGCCTTCAGCCAGCGCCGGTGAAAAGCTCAACGGCAGGCAATGGTCCACGGCCGCGACCGCCGCGTCGACAAAAGCTTGGCGCGTCTTCTCCTCGCCGGCGACGCGGATGGCGGTCGGCTTGGGCCGGCCGATCAGCGTGCCATCGCGCCTGAAGCTGAAGCTCAGGGTGACGGTGGAATTCCCGGCATTCGCCGGAGGGGTCCAGCACGCCTGGATGGCAGCCCCGACCTCGGGCATGGTGTTGAGCGTCGCTGCATTCGATTGACCGGCTGCACCCGCCAGCATGGCGCCTGCAATCACCATCATTCCAGCAATGCTTTTCATGACAGGGCCTCTGTCCTTGAACCGCCATCGAGGACGGGACTACTTCGATGGTAGGGCCCACATCGGCGATGGCAAGATGCCGGCAACGCGCTTCATCAGCCATTCAGGCGTCGTGAAGCGCCGTCAGCCGCAAACTTCGGCAGGGCTGCAATAAGCAAAGGCCGGCGAGCAGCCGACCTTTGCTTTCCATCCGCGCCAGTACATCCGTGGTCGCAAGCTGGAGGTGGATACCAGTAGAAAGGGTTTCGGTTAACGAAACCTTAAGCTCCCCACATCGTGCAAACAGGGGAGAGTAAGAAAGAATTACCTCAGATCACTACCGGCTCCCGCAGAACGTGCGGACGATCGCCGGCCTGCACGTGCCTCAGGCGTTGGCCTGCGACCGCACATAGGCGATATAGCCGCGCACGTCGCTGGCCGGCTCGGCATAGGCCTTGCCGAGCTTCTTCTCGATCGCCGCCATATAGTCTTTTGCCCATTGGGGCAGCGCGTAGTCGATGACGGCGAGGAATTCGAGCGTCGCCGCCAGGCGGATGTCGGCGATCGACGGGTTCTTGCCGCCGATGAACGGCTTGCCGTTCCTGAAGAAGCTATGAAACACCTCCAGCGGCTCGGCTATCGCTTCTATAGCGGCCTTCTGGGCTTCCGACTTCTTGTCGGGATGAGCGTCGCTGTGGCCGACCTCGCCGGCATATTGCGGGAAATTCAGTACAGGATATGTGGCGCGCGCCACATAGGGGTAGAGCGTGCCGATCAGGTAGAACATGGCGCTGTCGATCATTGCCCGCTTGGCCGGCGCCTTGGGATATAATTTCTCCAGCCCGTGCTTGTTGGCGAGATACTGCATGATGGCGCAGCTTTCCCACAAGACACCTCTCGGCAGGCCCTTGTCCTCGATCATCGGCGTAAGATGGGCCGGGTTTCGCGCCATATATTCGGGCGAGCGCGTGAGGCCCCAAACGTCGGTTTCGGAATGATCGAGCCCGGCGGCGCGTGCAAACACCCGAACGCTCATATTGTTGACGCTGGGCTTCAGCATGCTGAGCGTGAGCGCCGGCTTTTTCGCCGGTTTCGCCTTGGCCTTCGGCGCCAGCTTCTTGGCGGAGACCTTGGCCGCCGGCTTTGCCACTTTCGCCGCTGACTTGCCGGCGGCTTTGGCCGCCGGCTTCGCTCCTGGCCTGGCTGCCTTGGCCGCGGGCTTCGTGGCACTCTTGGTTGCTGTCTTCGCCATTGTATCCTCCCTTTGTTCGGCGTGTCGTCAGTATGGATTTTTCGGTGCGCGATCCTCCGACAACGTCGTGCGCGAGCGCTCGACAAGCGCCTGGATCGCATCGGCAAGGTGCACTTCGGCGATGTTGTAGTCGCCGCGCGCGACGCGGATCTTGTGCGCCTGCATCAGCACGTCGGCATGGGTGAAGCCCGCCGGCGGTTCGAAACGGTAGGAGGCGAGTTCGATCAGCAGGCCGAGCGGATCCTCGAAATAGATCGAGTCCATGAAGCCGCGATCCTTGACGCCGCTGTGCTTGATGGCGCGCTCGTCGAGCCGGGCAACCGCCTGCAGAAAGGTGACGCGCGACACCGCGAAAGCGATATGATGGACGCAGCCCGTGTCGGTCGGCGTGCGCCGCTTGACCGGCGTGCGGCTTTCGTCGGTGAAGACGGTGATCAGCCGGCCGTCGCCCGGATCGAAATAGAGATGGCTTTCGCTTGCCTTATCGAGATTGGGCTGCTCGAAGATGAAAGGCATGCCAAGCACGCCCTCCCAGAAATCGATGGAAGTCTGGCGCCCGGCCCCGACCAGCGTGATGTGATGAACGCCTTGCGATTGCAGCTTTTGCATCTGACTCCTCCCGGCCACGCCGTCTTGCCGCCGAACGGAAGTTCGGATGCCCAGTCGCGCTTGGCATGTGACCGCGCCCGGCCTCGCTCGCCTGCGCTCCGCATTCCGCATCCTGCAGGAGTGCGGCCGGAGCTTTGATGAACGGATGCTAATTCAATCCGCGGCGTTGCGCCAGAAGCGCTGAGTTTCAAGAACTCCACGCAGGCGCCAAGAGCGGCACCGGGATCGCGGACGCCTTCGCCGAGCTCGCTGAAACGACCCGTCGCCGGCAGCTGTAGTGGTGCGGCGGCCCGCAGGTCGCTGGGTTTCCCGAGCGCCGGTTTGGCGACGGCAGGTCAAAGGGGCCCTCGTTGACGCATGCCGCGCCTGGTTCGGATTACGGGCATCCGCGGCCCTTAGACGAAAATCACATATTCTTCATCGGCACGTCGGGATCGACATGTCCCCCATCGGCAGTGATCTTCAGCCTTGAGAGGTAGTGCTCCCATCCCCTTCGGTGGCTGTCACGCTCCTTTGCGTTCGGCAGTCCGCTGTGCGTGAAGCGGATCAGTGTCCCCGCATCCCTCGCGATCAGGTCGATCTCGACATGACTGGAGCCGGGGGGCACGGTCTCGTTGTCTTCCCAGCCAAAACTGTAGGCAAGACGGTGGACCGGGATCACCTCGGTGAACTCACCGCGCGCCATATGGCGACCACCGACATTGACGAGGAACAGACCGCCCGGCGTTGCATCCAAATTCGCTTCGGTCCCGATCCATCGCACAATCTGGTCCGGATCCGTCAAAAGCGCGAACACGGTCGCTTGTGGCGCCGCGACCTCAATCTCTGTGTAAACCGATTCCGCCATCGCTCACTCCAGGTCACATCCGCAGCGAATACCTGCATGATTGAAGCGAATGTGGGGAGTTGCAAGAAGATGTTCGAGGCGTAAGCATAAGCCGGTGCCGAGTGACCTTCTACCCATGCTTCTCGCAAAGTCGCTTTCATTCCTTCTGGACGACGCCGCGCATATTGGCGACGGTGGGCGACTTCTATTGCAGCTCTCAACGCATTTGATTGAAGACGGCTTGCCGATCATCGCCGGCGCGCTGGCGCAGGATGCTCCCGACCCGATTATCTCACGCCGCATCTGGCTCTGGCGAGCGCCTGGGGGTGAAGTGGTCGAGGCTTTGGGGATAGGCGCCGACCGCCAGAATGCCGATCCCCGGCTCGTGCTGCGGGAGTGGCTTGGCACGACGCGGGCGATCGTGTTCGACGAGCGAGCGGGCGGTGTCGCACCGACTTTGGTGTGGGCGTTCGATCATACTCCGGATGAGGCGCAGTCAGAGCTGCTGCGGCAAATCTCCCGGTTTGCTGCGGCTCCGATGACCGCACTCGCAGAACGGTCCGCGAAACGCGCATTGCTCGAGGCATATTTGGGAAAGCGCAGTGCAGCACATGTGCTCAACGGTCATTCTCGTCGAGTAAAGGGAGAGACGATACGGGCTGCGCTTCTGTGCGCGGACCTTCGAGGTTTCACCGATCTATCCGAGGTTCATGATGCAGACGAGATCGTATTGGTACTTGATGCCTGGTTCGATTGCGTCGCCGGCGCGGTGCACGCATTTGGTGGTGAGGTTCTCAAGTTTATAGGTGATGGCGTCCTCGCGATTTTCCCGATTGGCGAGCGCGATGCAAATGCCGCATGTGACGCGGCGGTACGCGCCGTGAAGGCCACGCGCGCCGGGATAGATCATCTCAACCAAACTCGGCGCCGCAATGGCGGCCCTGAGCTCGGATATGGCATTGGCCTGCATGTCGGCGAGATACTCTGGGGGAATATCGGCACTGCCGGCAGGTTGGACTTCACCGCGATCGGCAAGGCTGTAAATCTTGTCAGCCGCATCGAAGGGCTGTGCAAGCCGTTGGGACGGACGGTGCTCGCGTCGACAGTGTTCGAGGCAGAAACTACCGAGCCGATGATCGCCATGGGCAGTCATCCGCTCGGAGGAATAGCAGGCGCGCAAACACTTTTCGGCTTGCCGGAATAGATCGAATGGTTGAGCCCGCCGTGGATGTGTCGTTCGCAGCATATCTTGGTATCGTGCGAAGCCATGACTGAGAGAAATTCGAACGGCAAAGAAGCTACGATACTGCAACTGGAGTATGGCGCGTTTAGAGCCCAGCCATGCGCGTCGCGCGCAGCTTTCGCTGGCCGGTGCTAAGGGCCTTCCCGGCATCCACCCTTCGAGGGAGAGGCGCCTTCGCCGAGTTCGCCAAAACGATCCGCCGCCGGCAGCTGTAGCTCAGGTCGGCTCCAGGCAGTGCCGACCAGCGTGATGGACGCCTTGTGATTGTAGTTTCTGTATCTGGCTCCTCCCCGCGTGGCATCGACTGCCCTGTTCAGCGCGACGTTCTGCGCGCCGCTAACGCTGTGCCTCAAGACCCACGATGCAATGCTAATGCAATCAGCTCCGCTTCACCAGAAGCGGCAATGAGCCAGACCCGCCGCGACCCAAGGCGATGGATCGGATTGATGGTTTGCCGAGAGCTTGGAGAGACTTGGTACGCCCAAGGGGCGTGCTTGTTTCTCGCAAGATCAAGCACTTAGGTTGCCCAACCGGTCGCAGGACCCCCATTGAAAACATTGCAGCTTTCGCCGCGTTGTCCAACCGGCCTTCCGTCGATGAGCGAAAGGGCGTCGGCACCGACGCGTCGGAAGCCGTAGCATCGCCGAACTCGGAAGATCCCGCGCCGACGGCCGACGAACGCGCCGGCATGGCTTGGTGGAACGCGTTGGACGAAGACGGCCGGCGCGACTGGATGCAGCAGGCCGGTAACACTGGGCGCGCTGCCGACGCATGGAAAGCCTATAAGCGCGCCGCAGCTGCCGAAAACTGGTCGGAGCTGGCGTCGAAAGCCCAAGTTGTCGACGCTGCCTGTCGGTTGTTTGGGGCCAGAGCAGCGCGTCAGCTGTGGCAGGATCTCGGTCTTCCGCCAGTTGGCAAATCCCCCGGACCCCCTGACTTGAGCTTGCTGCACTACGTCGCCGCATTCGTCGAGGCGCGCTTGGTCGCAGACTGCCGGGTCGGCATCGCTGCACGGCAGCTTCACAAAGCCTACATCGAATGGGCGGACGAGACGATCGCGCCTCATCTGACCCTCACGAGGTTTGGATTGCTGATGCAGAAGACCGGCATTCGGCGTGTTGCCGGCCGCATCATCACCTATGAAGCGCGGTTCAAATGACTAAAACCCCGTACCCCCGGTTTGGGTCAGCGCACTGCCGAAATGTGGCGCTTTCGTTGTTTTCATTAGCTTTTCCGGCGCGACACTTGCGACACTTTGCGATACTTCGCGACACCTTGTTCAGCGAGATAAAGGTAACGATTTCAAATAGTTGCGACACCCTGCGACACTTATACGCGTCCCTATATACGAGAGAATTTAAAAATCAAAACACAATTTTATAGCTATAGGCGACGAAAAGTGCCGCAAGTATCGAACCTATTGATATCTCACGATAAACTATCGCTTAAAGTATCGCTAAAGTATCGCTAAGTGTCGCTAAAGGTGGTGAATAGGAATGATGGATAAGAGTCATCAGTTGGCAACCGGCAGGGATGCAATCCGCAATGCGGATGTCATTGGTCTGAGGGCCGTGCGGCGACCCTATCCAAGCCGGTCGCCAGCAAGGGGCTCGGCAACACCGACCATCTTGCCCCCGCTGACCCCACCCCCACCCCCCGGTGTAGGGACCGTACCAAGGGCCTCTGACCTATACGGGCCCGGGGGATCCCGGGATTTTTCTAGTAAGCGACTTCGCAAGCGGTACACGCAAACACGCGTTCCCACGCGTGCGGCACGCATTATGCAACCTGAAGGAGAATGCCAATGACCGAGAAGACCGTCACCCTGTCGCGGCGCTATGAGGCACATGGCACCATCTTCGAAACGGTGAAGGTGCGCGAGCCGCGGTTCAACGATCTCATGCAGCTGGGCGAGCCCTACGAGATGCAGCGCGCCGCCGGCAACAACGTGGTCATCGAGAACGTCGAAACGGTCGCCGCCTATGTCCGCCGTTGCGTCGTCGAGCCCGGCTTCGACATGCTTGGCGAGCTCGGCCTCAAAGACGCCAGGGCGGTTCGGGTCGCTGTGCTCGATTTTTTTACGTATGGCGAGCCAGCAACCGCCTCGCCTGCCTCGAAGTCGGAACCCGCGCCGATGAGTTGATATTCCGGTTTGGCATGCGGGCGGCCGATGTCGCCTGCATGCCGATGTCGGAGATTCTCGCCTGGTTCGCGCGCGCCGTCGCATATCACAATCGTAGGAGCACGAAATGAGCAACCGTACCATCGAAGCCGTGATGCGGCTTTCTGCCAAGCTGGGCCCGATGGGCGCCTTCGATAAGATCGGGGCGAAGCTGAACCAGGTCAATCAGAAGTCGATCGCGTTCAACAGGACGCAGGGCCTGCTCAATCGCACGATGTCGGCCATGCCGATCGGGCGCTTCATTGGCCCGGCCGTCGCGGGGTACGCCCTCACGCAATCGATCAAGGAATTTGCCTCTGTCGAGCGCCAGCTCACGCGCATCGGCCTGACGCTTGGCGCGTCGCGCGACGACATGCAGGGCCTATATCAGGACGTGAACCACTATGCCAAAGCCTACGCCCTGCAGTCCGACCAGGTCATGGAAACGGTCGGCGCCTACGCGGCCGCCGGCGCCAGCCTGACGGACATCCGCAACGATCTGGACCTGCTCACCAAGTCGCAGCAGGCACTCGGCGCGTCGGGCGAGGATGTCGTGAACAGCTGGAACACCGCGCGCCTGTCGCTCGGCTTGACAACCAAGGACGCCGAAAAGTTCTTCTCGATCATCGCCGCCGGCAGCTCGGCCGGCAAATTTGAGGCGCCGGATATGTCGCGCTTCCTTCCCTCGCTGCTGCCGTCGGCGGCCAAGCAGGGGTTTCAGGGGATCGAGGGCGCGCAGCGCATGGTCGGATTCCTCGAGGTGATGGCGAACTATACCGGCACGGTCGGCGAGGCCGCGACGTCGGTCGGCGATTTCCTCGAAAAGCTTTCCAGTCCGGACGTCGAGAAGCGGCTGGCAAAGATCAGCGGAAGCTTTCTGAAGCGCATGTCGGCCGCTCGCGAAAATGGCGAGGACATGCTCAAGGTGACGCATGATATTTTGATGGAGGCCACCGGCGGCAAGGCGGACAGGCTGGGCCAGATTTTCGGCGACAAGGAAGCCCGCCAGGCCGCGACCGTGATCCTTGCACACTACGACGAGATCGTCGCCGCCCAAAAGGAGATCGCGGCGAATGCGCCTGGCGTCCTCGATCGCAACAACGCGCAGCTGCTGAAAAACACGCAGGCCGGTCTTGACCGGATCAAGGAAACCCTCAGCCAACTGCAGATTCAGGCCGGCGATTTCGCCGCCTCACTGGGCGTCGTCGACGGGCTGAAATACATCGTCGATACGCTGGGCTACGCGAACTCAGTCAATGCCGGTCTCGAAAAAAGCGGCGTTCACGGGTTCGCCGCGCGCACGGCCTGGGGCATCACTCACGGAGACGAGGACAAGGACATGATGGCCCGGCGAGGCGGCTATCGCTCCGATGAAGAGCTTCGCGCGGCTGCCGCCTACAAGCAATATGGCGATTCGCGGCGCGCCGGCATGCCTCGTGATCCCAGTTTCGGCGCCGGCACTGACGCCAATGGCGTGCCCATTCCGCTGCCCTACGGCGCGCCGACGCCGCTCGGTCCTGTGGTGCGCAGCAACCTCTACCCAGCCCAGCACGGCCGAGGATCCTCGTACCGGCCGGATAGCGCCTGGTCGCTTCCACCAGGTGGGGGCGGCGGGCCGCAGCCAGATGGCGACTGGTTTGCCCCCGTTGGCGCCGAGATCGAGGATAAGATCGCCAGTGGCGGCCAGCAGGCCGGCCAATCGATCACCGACGGCGCCAAACAGGCCGGAGGGATATTTGCAGCGATGGTCGCCGGCATAGGCAAGCAGCTCGGCACCGAGGCCGGTGCAGCGTTCAACGCGACGGCAAGGGCGCCGACGCTGGCAACAGTGCGCGCGGATACTGGACGGTCGAGGGCCGGCCATTTGATGGGGCCGCGCTGAACGATGTTCGACGGCGAATTTCTGTCGCAGCGGTTTCAGAGGATCGGTGGAGAACACGCTGAGCTGGTCAGGATCGCTTGCGCCATGGCCGAGATCGACGACCGGGAGGACCGGCTGTTTCGCAGGCTGATGATCGCCGAAGCAAGCAATCGTATCGCCGATCTCTGGCAGGAAGTCGCCGCACACCTGGCGGACGGGGGCGCGGGGGCCGATGCCTAAAAAGAAGTCGATCTCGTTGCCCGGCCGCACCTCACGGCCGTTTCAGTCCTCTTCCCGTGAAACATTGCCGACGTTTCACACTCGGGTCGCGCCTTTGCTGCCGGCGTTGAGCATCGCCACGGCGCAAGCGGCTGCGGTGCGACGGGCGACCGCGCGAGGCCACACCATGGGTCCATGGCGTCGCGAGAAGGGTGAATGGTGCACGATGTGCGATCGGTGCGGGGAAAAGCTCGACCTGGCGACAGGCGCGCTCAGCGCGGCCGGCGTGGCGGCCGTGAAGGCGCAGGGCGGCATTGCTGGCGAGATGGAAGGCGGCATCGTCTACGTGCTTGGGAGCGCGTTGGAGCCCTGTCCTCGCTGATCTTGCGAGGGTTTGCGGGCAGGGGCTCAGAATTTGAGGGGGGCCGGGGGCAAGGCTCTAATGTTCGCGCAAAACAGACCAGGCTGCGGGCGACTTTTTCCAAAATCTGATCGTCGGTTTCGTTTGCCATCCCCAAGGCCTCCTATTCTCTTTTCAGCGCCCTAAGCGCTGCGCCGGCTCTCGCCGCCACCTCCGCTTCGTAGACATCCTTCCGCAAGCGCACCCCTGGCCCGTCGCCGTTCTTATCGAGAAAGATCACGCCAGCCGTTTCCAAGGCGGCGCGCATGGCCGCGAGATTGTTAGGGTTTGGCATCCTCCGGCCCTTTTCGAAATCCACGACGGTATTTCGCGACACGCTAGCATTACGAGCCAAGACCGCCTGGTCCATCTCAACAAGGGCGCGAGCTGCCCGTATTTGTGCCGGTGAAATAGTCATCAAGCCCAACGTTGCGCATGGTGTTGACAATGTGCCCTTAGTTGGGCATCATGCGCAATAGATATCACGATGCCCAACTAGGAGCAACTGCAATGCCGAACGCACTCGTTGCGGCAGCCGCCGAAGGCTTGCCGTCAATCAACCGCCGCCAAGTCCTTCATAGCCTGGCGGCATCGTCAGCCGCCGCCGCTGCCTTGGTGGCGGCTATTCCGGCCGCGCCTGCCGCCGAGCATCCCGACGCCGACCTTTTCTGGCTTGATCAGGAAATGGCGGAAGCCGAGACCCAGATGAATCTGGCGAACAAAGCCTGCTGCCGGGCCGGCAAGATCGCCGACAAACTCTATCCGCCGCAGCCTGCCGCTTGGGCGGAACCGCGCATGCCGGACCACGTCCACGAAATGGTTGCATCCATGCTTGTTCGGGACCTTGCAATTCCGGAGAAACAGCCGGCGCCTTTGCGCGATTTCCACAGGGCTCGTGATCAGCAGCGGGCCGCGCAAAGGGCCCTGCAGGATGCCTTCCTCGACAAGGTGGATGAGATAAATCGCCAGGCCGGCGTTGATGCCGCCGAGGCCGCATACCGCGCGCGCTCAGCCGAGTTTTACAAGGTCGGCGACCGCATTTTGGCAATGCCGGCCAACACGTTGCAGGGGATCATCGTCAAGCTCCGGGCGGCCGACAAAATTGACGCCAAGAGCGAGGCCTTGATTTCGATCGCCGCCGACATCAGGCGCCTGGCGGGGGGAGGCGGTCGTGAGGGGTAAAACCCCCCGGCGCAGCCCCGACGCCAAGCTCCTCCGGCTCGAGGCCAAATTCAACGTCGCGAGCGATCGATGGAACGAGGCCACGCACCGGACGGCGAAGCTCGAGGATCAGCTTGAAGAGGCGATTAAGCGTCTCAGATCGCGTCTCATGCCGCGCATCGCAAAGGCGGAAAAGAAGGAAGAGAAAAGGGCCGCAGCTTTCGGTCGCGCGCTCGATAAGATCATGAAGACCAGGGCAAATACCATTGAGGGCCTGGCCGTGAAAGTCAGGGTTCGCGAGCGCGATTACACGGACGACGAGGATCTGGAGATAACCATTCTCAAAAGCCTGGTCGACGACATCAAGGCGATGGCCGACGATGCGTCCACTGGCGCGACCGAAAATCATGCTTGACGGAAAGGCGTCTTGTCGCATACAGAGTGTCAGTCATACATTTTGTCAGAGACAGGGTATCCAGAAAATGATTAGTCGCGCGCAATTCTTCGTCCTGACCAAACTCGATTCCGACGGCCTGTCGGCGCTCAAGCGTCGTAACCAGTTGCCGGTGGTCAATGCTGTTGACCGCGATTACTCGCCTTTCGAAGCGTTCGCATACCTGATCGCCGAAAGGCTTGTCGTCTCGCCCGACGGCCACGGCATGAACCGGTCGATGGCGGCAGAAATCGTCCGGGACGCGGCGTCCATCATTGCGCGCCGGGCTCCGGATATAGAGGCAAGCGCGCCGGCCTTTCGTTACGACGACGGGTCGGGCGATCTCTTCGCCGGGCGGTTGCATGTGGCGACTGAACAGTTTTCTCGGTCGGTCCCCTTCGTCGGAACCAAGGCGGAGCTTGCGGAGGCACTTGCGGGCGCCGGTACGGTGTTCGGCATCAATGTGACGAACGTCACGGCGTCCTTCGTCCTCCTGCAACGTCGAGCCGCTGGCGAGGGGATCGACATCTCCGGCATGTGGCCAGACCCGGCCTCGCTGCCGACCGCCGAAGATCGGGTCCAGCGGATTGCTGCGAATTGGCGGGCTGCTGTCGGCAAGACCAACAAAGACCGCGGCTTGGGCGAGGAGTAGGCAGATGGCTGACATCTATCGCGGCGCTAACAAGATCGATGCTTTCGGCGTCATCGGCGACAGTCTTTTCGACGAAGGATTTTCCCCATTTGATTTTGCGACAGCTCTGGCCAAGTGCGACAGGACTAAGCCCGTCGAAATCTCTCTCGATTGTCCGGGCGGCGTCGCTACGGCCGGCGTCACCGTTGCCAATCTGATCGCTGGATTTCCGGGCGGATCTCGGGTGACGGTGCAAGGGCTGGCGGCCTCCGCAGGATCATTGATCGCAATGGCAGCCGACGAGACCATCATGCGATCCGGCGCACTGATGATGATCCACAACCCCAACATTCTGACGGCGGGCGATGTGCGAGAGCACGCCAAGTCCATCGAGATCCTCGGGCAGGTGGGTGACGCATACGCTTCTTGGTATGCCAGGAAGTCCGGAAAGCCCGCCGCCGACATGCTCGCGGTTATGGATGCGGAGACGTGGCTCAATGGCGAACAAGCCGTCGAGCAAGGATTTGCCAACAAGGTCGAGGCCGCATCAGCCAGGGCTTTTGCTTCCTTCGATTTCACCCGATACCGGAACGCACCGCCAGAATTGAAGGCGCTTGCGCAGGCGAACGGTTGGACAAGGGCGGCGGAAACAGCCTCGGCCTCGGCCGAGAAGGACCGCGCCGACAGGCTGCAGGCCGAGCTCGATGCGCTGAAGGCCACCGGCCAGACCGAGAAGGACCGGCAGGCGCAGGCGGCCGCCTACGAAGCTAGCCGCCTGGCTGCCGCACGTCTGCCGATGTCCGGACTGGCGCAGCCTGGCAATCGCGGCAGCCGCAGCGGGCCCACGACCTGGAATGACTTCCTCCCAAAGTAAGGACCTAAAACCGATGAGCGCAGCTCCCAAGCCCAATCCCGCCGATCTCTTTGACCCGATGGCGATCGCCATGTTGAACCGGCACTCGCCGGGTATCGTCCGCGCTGCCTTTGGCGACGCCGTATCGCGTGCACATCCTGGCATGGGTCTCCGCGATGCGGCGGCTGCGGTTGCCTCGAAGACCGGAGGGCGCACCGAAATCCGCGCCATGATGACGACGGATGATTTTCTGAAAATCCTGTCTGACACGGTCTCTGTCTCTGCGCTGGCCGCGCAGATCATCAACTACCCCGAGATCCTGCGCATCTCTCACGAGACGACCTATGAAGATTTTCGCGAGAAGGAGAGCGTCCAAGGCGGTCTCTTCCCCGAACTGCTCCCGCCTGGTGAGGGCGGAGAGGTGCAGTACGGGACGATCGGCGAACGCAAGGAAAAGACCTTTGCCGTCATTCGCTCGCGGATGATCGAGATCACGACCGAAGCGCTGGTCAACGACAACCTCGGCTTGCTGGTGCAGCCGGCGCTTCGCATCGGCGAAACCGTGCTCGATGGCAAGGCGCGGGTGATCGTCAATCGGATCGAATCGAACCCGGTGCTGTCGGATGGCGTCGCGGTGTTCCACGCCAGTCACGGCAACCTGGCTGGCGCCGGTGCGGCGCTCGACGTGACGACGCTTTCGGCGGGAAGGCTCGCCATGCGTCGACAAAAGGACATCGACGGGCTGCGCGATATCGGCGTCAACCCGTCCTTCTTGGTCATTCCGCCCGAGCTCGAGACTGCCGCCGAGCAGCTGCTCGCTGCGATCACGGCCACCTCGGTCGACGAGGTCAACCCGTTCTCGGGCAAGCTGACGCCGGTCGTAGAACATCGGCTCGCCGACCCGAAGGCCTGGTACCTATTCGCCCGGCCGGAGCGTCAGATGAGCCTCGAGCATGGCACCGTCAATGGCATGGACGATCCGGAAGTGCGTACGGAGGCGCCAATCAACAGGCACGCCGTCATCACGCGCGTTTCCACCGCCTTCGGCGCCGGCTGGATCGACTATCGCGGCGCCTACAAAAACGCCGGTCCGGCGTAAAATCAGGAGAGACCGACAATGAGAAACCTTGTCCAGGATGGCCATACGGTGCCGTTGACGGCGCCCGTCGACCGCGCGCCGGGAGATATCGTTTGTGTAGGCAGCATCGTCGGCATCGCCGTCGGCGCCGCCGCCAGCGGCCAAGTTGTGCAAACGCGCCTTCAAGGCGTGTTCAAGGACCTGCCGCTGAAGAGCGGTGATGTCTTCGCCGCCGGCACGCTCGCCTATTATGTGGTCGCCGACGACGAGCTGACGACGACTGCCGGCACAAACAAGAAGTTCGGCGTCTCGCTTGGCGGCGGTCAGTTCCGGCTCAACGGATCGTTCTAAGGAATCTGCCGGGACCTTCAGGGGCGCGCGGTTCGTCCTTTCACGCCAATTCCGCCCGGCAAATAGTCATGATCCGGGATTGGTTGAAATCGCATGAGAAGGCCTGTCGCGCTCGGATGTACAGCGCGGCAGCCGAAGCGGATGCAGTTGGGGGGATGGTTCGCTCCGGCTGCATCCGCGATTTCCTCACAGGGTCGGAAAATAGCACTATGGCCAACCGAGCTGCATTGATCACCCAGGCCGACGCGACGCGCCTTTTCAAGGCGGCCAAGCTCGCCGGCTATGATCGGGCCAAGTTTGTTTCCTACCCCGATGGCCGCGTGGAGGTGCAGGTTGAAACCACGCGCCGGGGCGTTCAGGCTGGCGATGACGCCAGCGAATGGGACGATGTCCTTTCATGAAACGCCGCGCGGCTAACCCATTCCCCGGCGTCTCGCCGGCCCCCGATCGCCACGGCAAAATGCGTTGGCGTTTCCGCAAAAAGGGCGTGCCGCAAACCTACCTTCCTGGCGAATACGGGTCGATCGAATTCCGCAAGGCCTACGAAGCCGCGCTTCAGGGATCTCGCGCAGCCGCCTCGCCCTCACGACACCAATACGGCACCTTCGACTGGCTGATCGAGCACTACAAGCGCTCGCCCAAGTGGAAGAAACTCCGGCCGATCTCACAGTACAATCTCGGCAAAGACTTCGACCGCTTCAGCCTGGTGTATGGAAAGCGGCGTGTCGCAACATTGCGGACTGAGCATGTCGAGGCGATCATTGGCAAGAAGGCCGACACCCCATCCGCCGCGAATCATTTGCTGAAGCTGCTTCGCAGGCTATGCCGTTTCGCGATGCGCAAGAAGCTGATTGCTGTCGACCCGACGCTTGATGTCGAACGCTATGCCGAAAACCCGGATGGCTTTCACACCTGGACAGAAGATGAGATCAGCCAGTTCGAGGCGCACCATGGCATCGCTTCCAAGGCGGCTCTCGCGCTGCGGCTGATCCTCAATTCCGGGGCCGCTCGGCAAGATGTCGTCAAGCTGGGGCGCCAGAGCGTCCGCCACGGGCGAATCGCCTATCGCCGCGGTAAGACCGGCGGCGACGTGGACTTGCCCATCCTCGAGGAGCTCGAGGAGGTTCTAGCGCTGGTTCCTGGCGATCGGATGTTGTTCCTGACACACACCGGCGACAGGCCCTACAAGCCGACCACATTCGGCAACTGGTTTCACGATCAGTGCATTGCCGCCGGCCTTCCTCACTGCTCTTCTCACGGCCTCCGCAAGGCCGGTGCGACGCGCCTTGGCAATGCCGGCGCGAGCGAATTGGAGATCATGGCTTTCCTCGGCCATCGCACGCCTGATGAGGCGCGGACCTACGTCAAGAAATTCAATCGGAAGCGCCTCAGCGATACCGGCATGGAGAAGGTGTCCAGGGCAAAAAGAGAACAGGATTTGTCCAACCCCGTAGAAAAGTTGGACATTCACCGCCGCAAGGCTCTGAAAGAAAAGGGAAATTAGATGAAGGTGGTACGCCCAAGGGGAATCGAACCCCTGTTCCCGCCGTGAGAGGGCGGTGTCCTGACCGCTAGACGATGGGCGCGTTCAAGAACCGGCGATATAGGCTGACGGCTGGCAAAAAGCAACTAGGCTTAAGGCTGCCGATCGCGCCGGTGAAGTATCCGCTGCAAGCCTAGCGTTTTGGCTCGATCAGGTCCCAGAGATTTCCATAGAGATCTGCGAAAACCGCCACAGTGCCATAGGTCTCGTGCCGGGGCGCCTCACGGAACTCAACGCCCTTTTCGAGCATCAGCGCATAGTCGCGGGCAAAATCGTCGGTTTCGAGGAACAGAAAGACCCGGCCGCCGGTCTGGTTGCCGATGGCGTGCCTTTGCGCATCGCCGGATGCCTCGGCGAGAAGCAGCCGCGCACCCTGTCCGTTGCACGGCGTGATCGTGACCCAGCGTTTGCCGCCGCCGAGATCGACATCTTCGGCGAGCACAAAACCCAGCCGGTCGACATACCACGAGATCGCCTCGTCATAATTTGCGACGACAAGCGCGACCGTGGCAATGCTGCGGTATTCGGCAAAACCGGTCATTTGTTCCTGATCGAAAAATGGCCAACGATGCGGCGCTCGGTGATGTCATAGACGAAGATGGCGCGGCTGCCGTCGGGCAGCTCTGCGTCGATCGACAGGTGATTGCCGGACAGCGATTGGCTGATCACCCTGGCGCCGACCGGCAGCACGATGTCGCCGTTGACCGTCTCGCCGATCGGCACCTGGATGTCGCTGCTTAGCGGAGGGGCGGCAGGCGGCGCGTTGCGCGCTTTGTAGACAAGTGCCGCGATCACCACCATAAGGGCGAGGAACAGCAGGCCGAGATTGATGGCGACGAAGCGGACGAGCTTCCTCCGCACCTTTTCGACCTCGGGGTCGAGCGGCTTTTCCTCGTCTTCGTCGGCAAGCGGCCGGGCCATGGCAGCAGATTCCGGAACTGTTTTCGATGAGCGCTCATAACGAAGTGGTCAGACAATTAATAGGGGCCGGACCGATCGTCCTGGAGGCGGGCGCTGATGCGGCCGGCCAGCGGCTCGACCAATGGCTGGCGGCCAGGCTCGGCCCCGACATGTCGCGCAGCCGGGTACAGATGCTGATAAAGCAGGGCGCCGTCAGGATCGGCGGCAAGCCAGCCAGCGAAACGAAGCGCAAGATGGCGCAAGGTGACAGCGTGTCGGTTGATATGCCGGAGCCGGAACCGGCGGCGCCGCAAGGCGAAGATATTGCGCTGGACGTCCTCTACGAGGACAGCGAGCTGATCGTCATCAACAAGCCGGCCGGGCTGGTCGTTCATCCCGGCGCCGGCAACTGGACCGGCACGCTGGTCAACGCGCTGATCCATCATTGCGGCGACAGCCTGTCTGGCATCGGCGGGGTGAGACGGCCGGGCATCGTCCATCGCCTCGACAAGGAGACCAGCGGCGTCATGGTCGTCGCCAAGACCGATCGCGCCCACAAGGCGTTGTCGGAGGCCTTTGCCGACCACGGCCTGACCGGCGATCTCGAGCGGGCCTATCTGGCGTTGGTCTGGGGCATACCGGCAAGGCCGACCGGGACCGTCGACGCGCCGCTCGGCCGCGCCGCCGACCGGGTACGCCGCGCCGTGGTGCCGCAAGGCCGCGACGATGCCCGCCACGCCGTCACGCATTTCACCGTCGTTGAGCGCTTTGGCGAGCAGCAGCAGGAATTCGCCATGGCGAGCCTGGTCGAATGCCGGCTGGAAACCGGTCGCACTCACCAGATACGCGTCCACATGGCCCATATCGGCCATCCGGTGATTGGCGACCCCGAATACGGTCAGGCTTTCCGCACCAAGGCCAATCGGTTGCCCGAGCCGCTAAGAAGCAAGGTAAAGGCGTTTCCGCGACAAGCTTTGCACGCCCGCCTCCTTGCATTTCGCCATCCCGATACCCATCTAACGATGAGGTTCGAAGCACCGATACCGTGGGACATGGAGGAACTCGTCGACGGCTTCCGCAAGCTCTGAACCAGCCACCTGAAAACCTGACCGGCGTTGTTCACTTCAACGTGACACACTGTTTCGTGTTGAACAAATGCCTGTCTTTCTGGTTTTGTTCCTATATATGTCGGTTGGCGCGAATGTGCCTTTGGCATTCGCGCCACATGCCCGCCGCGTTTCGGGGGCATCACTCCAATAGAGAGGGGGCGCTATCATGGCCCAGTCATTACCCAGTATCGTTTCCGGCGAAGGCGGTCTCAGCCGCTACCTGGAAGAAATCCGCCGCTTTCCGATGCTTCAGCCGCAGGAAGAGTACATGCTCGCCAAGCGCTACGCCGAGCATGAGGACACGACGGCTGCGCACAAGCTCGTCACCAGCCACCTTCGGCTCGTCGCCAAGATCGCCATGGGCTATCGCGGTTACGGCCTGCCGATCGGCGAGGTGATCTCGGAAGGCAATGTCGGCCTGATGCAGGCCGTCAAGAAATTCGAACCGGAGCGCGGCTTCCGTCTCGCCACCTATGCGATGTGGTGGATCAAGGCCTCGATCCAGGAATACATCCTGCGCTCGTGGAGCCTGGTCAAGATGGGCACCACCGCCAACCAGAAGCGCCTGTTCTTCAACCTGCGCAAGGTGAAGGGCAAGATCCAGGCGCTCGATGAAGGCGATTTGAAGCCGGACCAGATCACCGAGATTGCCACCCGGCTGAACGTCTCGGAAGCGGAAGTCGTGTCGATGAACCGCCGCCTGTCGGGCGACGCCTCGCTCAATGCGCCCATCCGGGCCAGTGAAGGCGAGTCCGGCGAATGGCAGGACTGGCTGGTCGACGACCACGAAAGCCAGGAAGAGATGCTGATCGAGCAGGACGAGCTGGAAAACCGGCGCGGCATGCTGTCGGGCGCTCTTGCCGTGCTCAACGACCGCGAACGCCGCATCTTCGAGGCGCGCCGCCTCGCCGATGAGCCGTTGACGCTTGAAGAGCTGTCGGCCGAGTTCGATATCAGCCGCGAGCGCGTGCGCCAGATCGAGGTGCGCGCCTTCGAGAAGGTGCAGGACGCGGTCAAGGCCGCAGCCAAGCGCCAGACGCAGGCGCTGCGCACCATCGAGGCGCAGCCGGCGGCGTAAGGCCTTCCGGTAGAAACAAATAACGGCGGCGTCAGGTAACTGGCGCCGCCGTTTTTTTCTAAAGCGCGTCGCGTTCGGGCCGGCCTTGTGCGGCGCGCTTTAGATTCTTGTTTTTATGCATGTCGTTATCGCAAAACCGCTGCACACTTTTGCGCGACATGCATTAGCGGGTTGCCGGTTCCGCGGCGCCTTCGCGGATGTCCGATCCGTCGCCCTAACTGCTCAGTAGCCTTGCCAGGCGTCCCCAGACGATCTCATTGATAGCGGCATTGTCGCAATTTTCCCCAAGCCCTGAAAACCGCAAGGCTGCAAGCTGTGGCGGCAATGTTGCGGCGCCGACCGCGGCATTCCACAACCCGGCGCTTGCGGCAGGCGGGCGCGACAACGGTCCGTCGGGCAGTTGAGTTCGTCTATTGGAAACGAAAGGCAGTGTGATGATGACGATTTCTCCGTTTCTGGCCGCCCTCGGATCCGACGGTCCGCCAGCCGATCGAGCGAAAGACATGGCCCTGTATGGATGGCTAATTGGAAGCTGGGAGATGGACTCGGTCCACTACCTCGACGACGGCACAATCCAGAAATGGGATGGCGAATGCCATTTTGGCTGGGTGCTCGAAGGCCGCGCGATTCAGGACGTTTGGATCAGGCCCAAGCGCCCTGCTCCGTCCGCGATGTATGGCACAACCTTGCGCATCTTCGACCCTGGGATCGATGGCTGGCATATCATATGGAACGACCCGCTCAACCGGGATCACTCGCGCCAGATCGGGCGGGCCGAGGGTAAGGACATTGTCCAGCTCGGCAATGACTCGCGCGGTCTGCAAACTCGATGGCGTTTCACCGAGATCACTGCCACCAGCTTCCATTGGATCGGCGAGGAAAGATCTTCCGAGAGCGATCCTTGGCAAATCATGTATGAACATTTAGCCCGCCGAACAAAACCCTGACGCTCGACTGGCTGGCGTCTGCGCTGCTCCTCATCCGGCTGCCGCCACCGTCGTCCCGCATAGACCTATCGGATTCAAACATCGCAAAAATCGAATCAGGATCAATAGCTTGGATGACCATCGCAGAACGATGAGGGCGGCGCCGAGTCTGAATGGCATTGTAGTGCCAGCGACCCATCCTCTCACAGGCAATCGAGCGGAAACTTCAGATAGCGCTGCCCGTTGGATTCCGGTTCCGGCAGGCGTCCGCCATTCATATTGACCTGCAGCGCGTGCAGGATCAGCCGCGGCATCGGCAACGTCCTGTCGCGGGCTTGGCGGAGCGCGACGAAGTCGGCTTCCGTCTTGCAGCCGGCAACATGGATGTTGCCGGCTTTCTGCTCCGCGACCGTGCTTTCCCACCGCGCTTCGCGACCGCCCGGCTGGTAGTCGTGACCGACGAACAGACGTGTCTCGTCCGGCAGCGCCAGGATGTCCTCGATCGAACGCCAGAGCCGCTCGGCACTGCCGCCCGGAAAGTCTGTCCTTGCGGTGCCGCTGTCCGGCATGAACAGCGTGTCGTGGATGAAGGCGGCGTCGCCAATGACGTAAGTGATCGAGGCCAGTGTGTGGCCCGGCGAGAACAGCACTCTTGCCGCAATGCCGCCGACCGAAAAAGTTGCGCCGTTGGCGAACAGCCTGTCCCATTGCGAACCGTCGGCGGGGAATTCCGGCCAGTTGTAGATCACCTTCCACAATTTCTGGACGTTGATGACCTTCTCGCCGATTGCCGTCGGCGCTCCGGTTCTCCCCCTCAGATAATGGGCGGCGGAGAAATGATCCGCATGCGGATGCGTGTCGAGGATCCACTCGACCTCCAGCCCGCTTTCCCTGACGAAGTCGAGCAGGGCGTCGGCGTTTTTCGTTGCCGTTGCACCGGACCTTTCGTCGAAGTCGAGCACCGGATCGATGATAGCGCATTTGCGGGTCGCCATGTCGGCGACCACATACTGGACGGACCCGCTCGGCTTGTCATAGAAGCCGGTGACCTGCGACCTGGCCGATAATGCGTCCAATCCAGCCTCCTTCGCCCCTCACCACGGCAGGAAGGATTTTCTCTGCCACGGCAAATTAAAGGCATGGTTGTCCGTCAACCAGGCATCGTCAAGCACCCCATGCTCACACGGCCAGGAAAACCGAAAACTCTCTGTGCCGCCTCTGCCTGCTCAGGCGGAAGGCTGCTTGGTTTTCCTGAGATATGGCAGGATCGTCTCATAGGCGCCGAAGCGCTTGATGGCATCCTCATTCGAGACGGCAGCGGTGATGATGACGTCCTCGCCCTGCTTCCAGTTCGCCGGCGTCGCCACCTGGTGCTTGGCGGTCAGCTGCATGGAATCGATGGCGCGCAGGATTTCGTCGAAGTTGCGGCCCGTCGTCATCGGGTAGGTGAGAACCAGCTTGATCTTCTTGTCGGGCCCGATGACGTAAACCGAACGCACCGTGGCATTGTCGGCGGGCGTGCGGCCTTCCGAGCTCTCGCCGGCACCCGCCGGCAGCATCTCGTAAAGCTTGGCGACCTTGAGATCCTTGTCGCCGATCAGCGGGTAGTTCACCGAATGACCGGTCGCGGTCTTGATGTCGTTCTGCCACTTTTCATGGCTTTGGACGGGATCGACCGAGATGCCGATGATCTTGACGTTGCGCTTCCTGAACTCGCCTTCGAGCCCGGCCATTGTGCCGAGTTCGGTCGTGCAAACCGGCGTAAAGTTCTTCGGATGGCTGAACAATACCGCCCAGCCGTCGCCGATCCATTCATGGAAGCTGATCGGTCCTTGCGTGGTCTCAGCGGTGAAGTCCGGTGCGATATCGTTGATGCGAAGGCTCATGACGTGTCCCTTACCCTGTGCGTGCAGATCGCAGCCGGCGTTGCCCGGCGCTGCTTTTGCCTTTCTATCACTCCGGCGTCATCCTTCAAACGCCTGTTGCGCCGGCATCAAGGCCGGCGGCGAAATATTTTCATTGCTTCTCGGCAAATGCAGCAGGAATTTTCGCTGCGCTGGTTCAGGCCTTGTTCACTGCCAGCGTCGTCGCCAGGTCTTCCATGCGCTGGGCCAGTGCGCCGAGCGCCCCGGTCAGCACGGAATCGTTCTTGTCGGCCTTGGTCAGTGCGTCGTCGCGCGTCTTGCGCAGCGTCAGCACTTCGCTTTCCATGCCCTTGACCCGCTTCTGCAGTTCCGAAAGCTCGTCCATGACCATGATGCCGGCCATCACGGTCAGCCGCTGGTCGCCGATCTCGCCAAAAGAATCCTTCAGATGCGAGACATAGCGGTCGAAGCGCTCGGCAAGATCGATCAGATGCTCTTCCTGGCCCTCGTCGCAGGCCATCCGATACTGCTTGCCGTCGATGGAAACCGTGACTTGTGCCATTGGCCTACCTGTCCAGTACCGCGCGGATGGTTTCCATAGCTGTCACCAGCCTTCGCGACACTTCCTTGTTGGCATCTTCCAGCCGTTCGGCGCGGGCCTCGGAATTGTCGAGCTCCTGCGCCAGCCGCGAGCGGTCGGCGTTCATCCGCTGCACTTCGGCCTCGGCTTCCGAATAGTCCCGCTCATGCTCAAGCTTGGCCGCGACGGCGTTTTCCAGCCCTTCGATGGCCTTACCCAGCCTGGCAATGACTTCCTTGAGGGTCGTTTCCCCGGTCATGGCTTTCGTCCTGCGCCCTGCCCATCACCGAATCATCCACGTTCAGAACGCGTTATCCCTGAAACATTACGCGTCGTGTGAACCGCACGTCAATAAAGCTGTCGCGACTGTCCCCTGCTAACGCTAATGTAAGTCGCGCACGGCCATCACAAGACCGGCAAAAGCACACCGATTTGTTGACTAAAAGGCCGCGCCTGCTATGTGTCGCGCACCCTTTTCAAGGGCTTTCCCAAGGCCCAAACCCCCATTTTGGAGGAAGCATGACCTCGCGCGAACAACATGACCGGATGGCCAATGCGATCCGTTTTCTCGCCATGGACGCCGTCGAGAAGGCAAATTCCGGCCACCCCGGACTGCCCATGGGCTGCGCCGACATCGCCACGGTGCTGTTCACCCGCTTTCTCAAATACGATCCGAAAAACCCGCATTGGCCGGACCGCGACCGCTTTATCCTGTCGGCCGGCCACGGATCGATGCTGCTTTACTCGCTGCTCTATCTGACCGGCTACGAAGACATCACCATCGACCAGATCAAGCAGTTCCGCCAATTGGGGTCGAGGACGGCGGGCCACCCGGAATACGGCCATGCCGCGGGCATTGAGACGACGACCGGCCCACTCGGCCAGGGCCTTGCCAATTCGGTCGGCTTCGCGCTCGGCGAGCGCATCATGAATGCCGCTTTCGGCAAAGATCTCGTCGACCACTACACCTATGTGCTGGCCGGCGACGGCTGCCTGATGGAAGGCGTATCCCAGGAAGCCATCGCGCTTGCCGGGCATCTGAAACTGAACAAGCTGATCGTCTTCTGGGACAACAACAACATCTCGATCGATGGCCCGGTGTCGCTCGCCGATAACACCGATCAGGTCGCCCGCTTCCAGGCGTCCGGCTGGAATGCCAGCCATATCGACGGCCAGGACCCGGAAGCGATCGCCTATGCCATCGAAGCGGCCCGCCACTCCGACAAGCCGACGATGATCGCCTGCAAGACGACCATCGGCTTCGGCGCGCCGACCAAGGCCGGCACCAACAAGGCGCATGGCTCGCCGCTCGGCGCCGAGGAAATCGCTGGCGCCAGAAAATTCTTCGGCTGGGATTATCCGCCCTTCGAGGTTCCGGCCGATATCCTCGACGCATGGCGTACCGCCGGGCGGACAGGCGTCAAGGCGCGCACTGACTGGGAAAGCCGCCTTGCCAAGGCTGATGCCAAATTGCGCAGCGAGTTCGAACGCCGCATCAGTGGCACGCTGCCGGCCAACTTCGACGCCGTCATTGGCGATTACAAGAAGAAGCTCGCCGCCGACAAGCCGAAGGTCGCCACCCGTAAGTCATCGGAAATGGCGCTGGAGGTCATCAACGGCGCCGTGCCCGAAACCATCGGCGGCTCGGCCGATTTGACCGGCTCCAACAACACCAAGACCAGCCAGACCAAGAACATCACCGCCGACGATTACGGCCAGCGCTACGTTCATTACGGCGTTCGCGAGCACGGCATGGCGGCCGCGCTCAACGGGCTGACATTGCATGGCGGCATTATCGCCTATGGCGGCACTTTCATGTGCTTTTCCGACTATGCCCGTCCGGCGATGCGGCTTGCTTCGCTGATGGGCATCCGCTCGATCTTCGTCATGACCCATGATTCCATCGGCCTTGGCGAAGACGGCCCGACCCATCAGCCGGTCGAGCATCTGGCAGCACTTCGCGCCATTCCGAACCACAATGTCTTCCGCCCCGCCGATGCGGTGGAAACCGCGGAATGCTGGCAGTTGGCCATTGAGTCGGAAAAGACGCCTTCGACATTGGCGCTGACCCGGCAGAACCTGCCGACGGTACGCAACGACTTCGTTGCGGAAAACCTCTCCAGCCGCGGCGCCTATGAACTTGCCGCCGCCAGTGGCGAGGCGGCGGTGACGATCTTCGCGTCGGGCTCCGAGGTCGAGATCGCGCTGGCCGCCCGCGAGGCCTTGGAAAAGCACGGCCACGCGACCCGCGTCGTCTCGGTGCCGTGTTTCGAATTGTTCGACAAGCAGAGCGCCGACTATCGCAGCAGGACGATCGGCAATGCGCCGCTCAAGATTGCCATCGAAGCCGGCATCCGTCAGGGCTGGGATCACTTCATCGGCACCGACGGCATCTTTGTCGGCATGACCGGCTTCGGCGCCTCCGGCACCATCGAACAGCTCTACCCGCATTTCGGCATCACAGCCGAGGCAACGGTGAAGGCGGCGGAAGCCCGTCTGCATGGCAAATGAAAGTGAGCCCCGCCCGGCAAAGGCTGGCATAGCGGTTTTGCCGGGCGGTGGAACACTAATCGATTTAAATCCACGCCTCGGCGGCTGGATTCTTTGCCCGTCCGCCGTTATGAAGCTGCGGACTTGATCTTCGGCCTCCAACTCCCAGGGAGAGAACAATGACCGTCAGAGTTGCCATCAACGGATTCGGCCGCATCGGCCGCAACATCCTGCGCGCCATCCATGAATCCGGCCGCAAGGACATCGACGTCGTCGCCGTCAACGACCTCGGTCCTGTCGAGACCAACGCGCATCTCTTGCGCTACGACAGCGTGCATGGCCGCTTCCCGCATGAAGTGACGGTCTCCGGCGACCAGATCACCGTCGGCAAGGAAAAATTCAAGGTCACCGCGATCAAGGATCCGACGCAGCTGCCGTGGAAGGAACTCGGCATCGACATCGCGCTCGAATGCACCGGCATCTTCACCGCGCGCGACAAGGCCGCCGCGCACCTGACTGCCGGCGCCAAGCGCGTCGTCGTCTCGGCGCCGGCCGAGGGCGCCGACCTCACTGTCGTCTATGGCATCAACCACGACAAGCTGACCAAGGACCACATCGTCATCTCCAACGCGTCCTGCACCACCAACTGCCTGGCGCCGCTGGCGGCCGTGCTGCACGACGCCGTCGGCATCGAAAAGGGCATGATGACTACGATCCACTCCTACACCGGCGACCAGCCGACGCTGGACACCATGCACAAGGATCTCTACCGCGCCCGTGCCGCGGCCCTGTCGCAGATCCCGACCTCGACCGGTGCGGCCAAGGCGATCGGGCTGGTGCTGCCCGACCTCAAGGGCAAGCTCGACGGCATCTCGATCCGCGTGCCGACCCCCAACGTGTCGGTCGTCGACTTCAAATTCATCGCCAAGCGTTCGACCACCGTGCAGGAAATCAACGAGGCGGTGATCGCCGCTTCCAACGGCAAGCTGAAGGGCATTCTCGGCGTCACTCACCATCCGAATGTCTCGATCGACTTCAACCACGATCCGCGTTCCTCGGTCATGGCGCTCGACCAAACCAAGGTCATGGATGGCAACTTCGTTTCGGTCCTGTCCTGGTACGACAATGAATGGGGCTTCTCCAACCGCATGGGCGACACAGCGGTCGCCTTCGGCAAGACCATCGCCTGATCTTCCCCATCGCGACCTGAAACGCCCGGCTTCGTCCGGGCGTTTTTGTTGGAGCAGGACCGCCCCACGCTTTGGTCGGCGCGATTGCGCTCCGGGCGTCAAAACCTGCGAAAATCAGCGGCATAGACCAAAAAGCCACCCTCCCGCCTTGCACTGGTCACGTCTTCGCCTCACTCTCCCGCAATTCGAGAGGGACACGAATGTGAGGGGCAAATTCGGATGGAGCATGCGATCTATCTCGTAACGCTGGTCGGCACCGCGCTCGTCGTTGCCGCCGCGTTTTCGAGCCTGATCGCCTTCCGCTTCGGCGCCCCTCTCCTGCTGCTGTTTTTGTGCATCGGCCTCGCCACCGGAACCGACGGCCTCGGCATCGAGTTCGACAATGCGCGGCTGGCTTATTTTGCCGGCTCATTGGCGCTGGCCGTCATCCTGTTCGATTCCGGTTTCGGCACGCCGCTCAACGCCTTGCGGCAGGCGGCAGCACCGGCGCTGTCGCTGGCAACCTTCGGCGTGTTGCTGACCACCGGCCTGTTCGGTGCCGCCGCCCACTATTTTCTCGATCTCACCTGGCTGGAATCCTTCCTGCTGGGTGCTGCCGTCGCCTCGACCGACGCGGCAGCGGTCTTCTTCCTGCTGCGCGCCGGCGAGATCAATCTGCGCGAGCGTGTGCGCTCCACGCTCGAAGTGGAGTCCGGCACCAATGATCCGATCGCCATCTTCCTGACCATCACCCTGGTCGAGATCATCGCGGCTCACGCCAACCCTGAAGCCAAGATGCTGGTTACCGACCTTTTCCTCGGCTTCCTCATCAGTATGGGGCTTGGCGCCGTTGTCGGCGTGCTCGGCGGCCTCGCCATCGTGCGCCTCGTCGACCGGCTCAATCTCGATCACGGCCTGCTGCCGATCTTCGTGCTGACCTTGTCGCTGATGGTGTTCGCCGCCGCCGGCGCCATTGGCGGCTCCGGCTTCCTGGCGGTCTATCTCGCCGGCCTGGTTGCCGGCAATTCCGACATCCGCGCCGTCACCATCCTCAAGCGCTTTCAGGACGGCATGTCGTGGCTGGCGCAGATCATCATGTTCCTGATCCTCGGCCTGTTCGCCACGCCGTCACAATTTCCGGCGCTCCTGGTGCCGGCGGTGCTGCTCGGCCTGTTCCTGATCTTCGTCGCGCGGCCGATCGCCGTCTGGCTCTGCCTGATCCCGTTTCGCCTGCCGCGCCCCGAGATCGCCTTCATCTCCTGGGTCGGCCTGCGCGGCGCCGTGTCGATCCTGCTCGCCATCACCCCGATGCTCGGCGGCCTGGAGAACGGCCGCTTCATCTTCAACATCGCCTTCATCGTCGTGCTGGTCTCGCTGGTCGTGCAGGGATGGACCGTCGGCCCGCTGGCGCGCCGCCTCGGCCTGATCGTGCCGGCCCGCCTCGGGCCGCTGGACAAGGTCGAACTCGAACTGCCGGGTTCCGCCCATCACGAGCTGCTTGCCTACCGCGTGGCGCCCGGCAGCCCGGTGGCGCGCGGCGAGCGCATTCCGCGCTGGGCGCGGCCCTCGCTGGTGCTGCGCGACGGACGCTCGATGCGCTTCCAGGACATGGGCAGGCTGACCGCCGGCGACCATGTCTACATCTTCGTGCCGGACCGCTATCCGCGCCTGCTCGACAAGCTGTTCGCTAGCCGTGCCGTGGTCGATCCCGAGGACGCTGATTTCTTCGGCGCCTTCGCCGTCGATCCGTCACGCCCCGCCGAGGAACTGGAGACCGCCTACGCGCCGGGCCTGACCGAAGCGGAACGCAAGCTCAGCATTGGCGACCTGGTCACTACCCGGCTCGGCGGCCACGCCGAATACGCCGACCGCGTGCTGCTCGGTCCGATCGAGCTGATCGTCCGCGACGTCGACGACAAGGGCAGGATCACCGGCCTTGGCCTGTCCTTTGAGCCGACCGCGCCGGTGGCGCGCGTTCCGGTGTTTCTCAGCGCCGGCGAAATCCGCGACCGCATCGCCGCCTTCATCCGCAACCGGCGCAAGCCGGCCGAGGCGCGGGCGGTCGAGGCGGCGGCCGAGATGGAACCGGTTCCGCAGCCCGTGGTGGAAAAGACAACTGGCGAAGGCTGACCGCTGTCCACCCGAGCCGCGGAACCCTGCCGCGAGGCTGAAGAATGGCTCGGCAACTGGTGTGGCGGGTCCATGTGGTCCGACATCGCCGGAAATGATCCCGATCGGCCGGTTGCGAGGACGTTCGGCCGATCAGTCGCCAATTCTCCGGCGCGCCATAGGGGCGCGCTTAATTGTTGCGGGCCGCTACGAACTGCGCCGCTTGTTTCAGAAGCGCAGCTTGCTCGCCAAAAGGTTCGAGCAACGCATGAGCCTGGTCAACGAGGCCATGGAGCTGGCCCCGCGCCCAGTCCGGTCCGTGCAGCGCGACCAGCGTCGCCTTGCCGGCCGCGGCATCCTTGCCGGTCGCCTTGCCCATCTGATGCGCGTCGGCGGTCAGGTCGAGCAGATCGTCGGCAAGCTGAAAGGCAAGCCCGATCGCCGAGCCGAACTCGGCCAGCCTTTCGCGGTCGCCCGACGGCGCGCCGGCAAGGATAGCGCCCGCTTCGCAGGCAAAGCGGATCAGCGCACCGGTTTTCATCGCCTGAAGCCGGATGATGCCGGCCTCGTCCGGCCGGCTTTGTTCGGCTTCGAGATCGAGCATCTGGCCGCCGACCATGCTTCCCGCCCCGGCGGCGCGGGCCAGTGCCAGCACCAGCGTTGCCCTGCGCTCGGCCGGCAGCATTGTCGCCTCGTCGGCAAGGATGTCGAAGGCAAGTGTCAGCAAGGCGTCGCCCGCAAGAATGGCGGTCGCCTCATCGAAAGCCCTGTGCACGGTCGGCTGGCCGCGGCGCAAATCGTCGTCGTCCATGGCCGGCAGATCGTCATGGATGAGCGAATAGCAGTGCACGCATTCGAGCGCCGCCGCGACGCGCAGCGCCGCCTCGCCGTCGGCTGAAAACAGTGCAGCACTTTCCATGACCAGGAAGGGACGCAGTCGTTTGCCGCCGTTCAGCACGCCATGTCGCATTGCCGCCATCAGGCGTTCGGGCCGCGCGACCTCGCCCGAAAGCGTCCGTCCGTCGAGCAACCGCCTCAGCAGCGCCTCGAGCGGAACTGCCCGGGCAATAAGTGCAGCTTCGAACGCCATTTGGTCGTCTTTCGTCATGGTCGGGAGCGGTAGCCGACACTCAGACATTGCGCAAGAAGCCAAGCGCCATTATGCCGGGGGCAGGGAGTAGCGCGGACTGGGTGGCTTGGCGGAACCGATCGTCGATCACGAAACCGAAGGGTTGGACATGGCGAGACCGAGACGCGGCAGCCGCATCGGTCTTCAACGCTGGGTCCGGCGCGGCATTGCCGTCGCCGTCGTGCTGGCGTTGGTGCCGGTGGTGCTGACCTTCCTGTATCTGCCGTCATTCGTGCATCCGGTGTCGACATTGATGCTGAAGGACCTGGCGACGTTTTCCGGCTACGATCGGCGCTGGGTTTCCATCGACGATGTCGCGCCGGTGCTGGCATATTCGATAATCATGTCGGAGGACGGGCAGTTCTGTTTCCATCGCGGCGTCGATCTGGGCGAGTTGCGCGGCGTCGTCGACGATGCGCTCGCCGGCGAGATGACACGTGGCGCCTCGACCATCACCATGCAGACGGTAAAGAATCTTTATCTATGGTCGCGGCCGTTGGGCTCGGTCCGTAAGGTCGTCGAACTGCCGCTGGCCGTCTATTTCGATGCGGTGCTGTCGAAACGGCGGATCATGGAGATCTACCTCAACATCGCCGAATGGGGACCGGGCATCTACGGCATCGAGGCCGCCGCCCAGCATCATTTCGGCGTCTCGGCTAAACAGCTGTCGCGCCGGCAGGCAGCGCTGCTTGCCGTCACCTTGCCGAATCCGATCGTGCGCAATCCGGCGAAGCCCGGGCCGGGACTGAGGCGGCTTGCCGCGTTGATCGAACGGCGCGCCGGCCGCGCCGGCGCCTATGTCGGTTGCCTGCGATAGTGTCAAAAAAAAACTACGGCGACGCTGGCCAAAACGCCGTCGGGCGTGTATAGGCACCCGACTTTCTCAGATTCCGGCCCCTGATGTGGCCCTTTCACGAGGGCCGCCGGGGCGTTTTGACCATGTAGTGGAGCATATCCATGGCCGTTCCGAAACGAAAAACCTCTCCGTCGAAGCGCGGCATGCGCCGTTCTGCCGACGCACTGAAGGCCCCGACCTATGTCGAGGACAAGAACTCCGGCGAGATGCGCCGTCCGCACCATATCGACCTGAAGACCGGCATGTATCGCGGTCGCCAGGTTCTGGAGCCGAAGGAAAGCTGATAGAGCTTTCGACGGTTTATTGGGTTGCGAAGCGACCGGCCATTGGCCGGTCTTTTTGCGTTTGCGACAACTGATCGTATCAGCCGGGCCTGACATTGTTGTTTCACGCCGTCTTTGTCCGTGTTTATCGGCCGCACGAAAATTCTTGACGGCGAACGCCGGGCGCACTCTACAAAGATCAGTCCAACCGGAGCCGCCACATGTTCGGTGCCATCCCGCTGCTGATCGTGCCTTTCATCCTCTACAATCTTGGGCTTCTGGGAATATTCGGCAGCGGCGACGATCCGTGGGCCACCGAAATGTTTTCGGTCCGGATGATGTCGGGTGGCGTGTTCTCGATGACCCTCGGCGACCTCATCGTGCTGATCGCACTGATCTTCTTGTTCGTCGAAGTGGTGAAGTCGACGCGCACGACAAGTGCCTCGATCATGGACCATCTTTTGTCGACCTTCGTCTTTGTGGCCTATCTGGTCGAGTTCCTGCTGGTGAAGGGCGCCGCCCATTCCGTCTTCTTCACACTGATGGTCATAGCGCTGATCGACGTGCTGGCCGGCTTTTCGGTGTCGATGCGGTCGGCCACCCGCGACATCAATATGAATTAAGGATCCCGGCTCAGCCCGGGTCAGCGGTGAAGCCAGCCGCCTCGAGCCGGCGATGGCTGCCGTTTCATCATTGTCGAACGTGTCGCCGGAAATACCGATGGCGCCGATGATCGTGCCGGCGTTGTCGCGGATCAGCACGCCGCGCGCGCGCCCGACACGTCGGAGATGTCGGCGATCAGATGCGGGCGCTCCTTGGCGAAAGCTTCCACCCGGCGCGGGCCCATGCCGATAGCGAGCGCGCCATAGGCCTTGCCGGCCGACATTTGCGGACGCAGGAACGAGGCGCCGTCCTGACGCTGGAACGCGACCAGATGGGCGCCGGCGTCGAGCACCGAGACGCCAAGCGCCTGAGCTTGAGCTAGGCACCCTTGGCAAAGGCGGCGGCGTTGATTTCAAGGGCTTTGTCGAGCGTCAGTGCGGTCATGGCCGTCTCCTGAACGCGCCAGTTATCAGCCGTCAGAACAGACTCCGAGTGAACTGTTTCGCGTGCGGAAGGAAGCATGGATTCTGGGAGCGCCGGCCTATTTCTTCTTGGCGCGAGGCTTCTTCACCGGGGCCGGAGGCGCATTGGCCAGGTCTTCCGCTTCCTTGGCGAGGCGCAGCGCCCGCAGCTTGTTGGTCTTGGCTTGGCGAGCGTCGCTCTCGGCGACATATTCCGCCATCGCCTTCTGGCGAACCGTGGCTGCCTCTTCCTGTTTCTTGAAACGCAAATCGGCCCGCGCACGGGCAGTGTCCTTAGAGTTCTCGACCAAGAGCGTTATCCAATCCGTAAATTATCTTCAGTCCCTTGATAGCAGAGCCAGCCCGCAATTGGGAAAATAAGTTGGTCATGGCGCCGGATCGCAGCCAACTCGCTCCGCCTTGCGGGCGACTACCGCATCGTATCCGGCCTGCAAAGTCGCGCGGACGGTGGGTCCAGATGGGGCGGGAGACGCACCCAGATGCTCGTGGCGCAACTCGTTCATGAACTTATCCCACATCGGCGGGCCGCCTTTTTCCAGAAGCTCGGCACGGATAGAGAGCTCTTCGCTGACCGGCAGCCAGACGCGGCCCCAGGCGCCGAGATGCGCCAGGATCGGCACCAGCGTAATCGCCATTTCGGTCAGGCTGTAGATCGCCTTTTGCTTGTGGGAGGGATCGTCCGCCTTGGTCAGCATGCCGAGCTCCATCAGCCGCTTCAGCCGGTCGGCGAGGATGTTGGAGGCGATGCCCTCCATCGAGCCGTTGAGCAGTTCGCGAAAGTGGCGTCTGCCGCCGAAGATGATGTCGCGAAGGATGATCAGGCTCCACCGGTCACCGAACACTTCGAGCGACAGGTTGATGGGGCATCCGGACCGACGATCGATGTTCATGCGAATCTCCAAAAACCGGTTGCATTATCGTATCGGTTTTAATATCGTGCAACTGATTGCAAAATGCAATCGGATTGGAAGCCCAAGGAGGAAAGCCATGAAAAACGCCGAACACCCCGAAATCGCATCCCAGACGTTCGGCGATCCGGCCCATCCGGCGGTGTTGTTGATCATGGGCGCGATGGCTTCCATGCTTTGGTGGCCCGAAGCGTTTTGCCGGAAGCTGGCCGGCGAGGGTCGCTTCGTGATCCGCTATGACAATCGCGATACCGGCCGTTCGACCAAATACGCGCCGGGCGAGCCGCCTTATACATTCGACGACATGGTGGACGATGCCGTCCGCGTCCTTGACGACCAGGGAATCCGAAAGGCGCACGTGGTCGGCATGTCGATGGGCGGCATGATCGCGCAGCTCGTTGCGTTGAAATACCCGTCGCGTGTCACTTCGCTGACGGTGATCAGCAGCTCGCCCTTGGGCATAGATACGTCGCATTTGCCCGGAACCACCGAGGCCTATAGGAAACATTCGGCCGAAGGCGCGAAGGTCGACTGGTCTGACCGTGGCCAAGCGGTCGATTTCATGGTCAAAAACGCGCGTGCGCTCGCCGGCACCGCGCATCCGTTCGATGAGGCGCGGACGAGAGCGTTCGTGGAACAGGACTACGACCGGTCCGGCGGCTTTCTCAGCGCGACCAATCACTTCATGCTCAAGGGCGGCGAAGATCGGAGCGGCGAGGACTGGACGGGGCGGCTGCACGAGATGAAGATTCCGCTCCTCGTTGTCCACGGCACCGACGATCCGATCTTTCCAGCCGAGCATGGCGCCGCTCTTGCCGACGCGGTCGCCGGTGCAAGACTGGTCCGGATCGAGGGCGGCGGCCACGAGCTGCATCCCGACGATTGGGCCGCGATCATCGATGCGATCGTCGCCCACAGCCGGGCCACGTAGCAGCGGGCCGAACCTTGACACCGGATGCCCGCGAGACGAAGCACCAAAGATAGGAGCAAAAATGTCCCTGACGATGCATCTTCATCCGCTGGCCTCCTTCTGCTGGAAACCGCTGATCGCGCTCTATGAGAACGGCACGCCATTCACATCGGTCGTTGTCGATCTCGGCAATGAACAGTCGCGCGCGGCGTTTCTGAAATTGTGGCCGCTCGGCAAGATGCCGGTGCTGCGCGATGAAGCGCTGGACCGGACCGTGCCGGAATCGACGATCGTCATCGAATATCTCAACGCGTATTATCCTGGGCCGGTCGAACTGATCCCCGCCGATCTCGATCTCGCTCGCCAGACCCGGCTTGCCGACCGCTTCTATGACTTCTATGTCCAGGAACCGATGCAGAAGATCGTTGGTGACCGGCTGCGGCCGGAGGGCAAGACCGATCCGTTCGGCGTCGAGCAGGCCCGCGCCCAGCTGCGCAGCTCCTACGCCATCATTGAACAGGACATGCAGTCGACGACATGGGCGGTGGGTGCGAGCTTCACCATGGCCGACTGCGCTGCCGCCCCCGCGCTGTTCTACGCCAACAAGGTCGAGCCGTTCGGAGACGAATATCCTGCGGTCAGGCGCTATCACGACCGGTTGCTGCAACGCCCCTCGGTTGCCCGTGTGATCGAGGAAGCGCAGCCGTATTTCAAGCTCTTCCCCTACAACAATGGCTAGAGTGGTTCATCATCCTCGCAAAC
Organism: Mesorhizobium sp. M0664; assembly: GCF_040320565.1. Classification (NCBI taxonomy): domain Bacteria; kingdom Pseudomonadati; phylum Pseudomonadota; class Alphaproteobacteria; order Hyphomicrobiales; family Phyllobacteriaceae; genus Mesorhizobium; species Mesorhizobium sp. M0664. The sequence continues at coordinate 142,860 of NZ_JAMYPW010000004.1, read as the reverse complement.
GCACTACTCAGGGGCAATCGGACCTGGACACCATCTCTCCCTTGACCAACACGGATACTCTAGGCCCGATGCTGCATAGTTGCTCGACGCGCTGACGATGCCTCTCAGCTTCCGGGTGAACCGAGCTGCTCCGCATCCCAGAACTGGTCAAGCCAGATGTTGAGCTTCAGGAAGCCGGCATTGCTGACCGTATAGACGCGCCTGGTGCCTTCCGGCTTGGCGTTGACCAACCCCGCATCAAGCAGCACCTTCAGGTGCTGCGAAACGGCCGGGCGGGACACCGGCAAGCCGGATGCCAATTCGTTGACGGTCTTCGGTCCGCGCCGGAGCTCTTCCAAGAGATGGCGCCGGTTGGGATCGGCAATCGCCATGAAGGCGTCGGAAAGCATCATGCCTTATTTGTGGGGCAAAGCGCCTCGAATCTCAACTGTCGGCTTCAGCTTTTCTGCGCGGGTCGAGCCGCAACGCTTCCGGCGTCACCGAGCGATCGGCGGGCTGGGTCTTGAAGGCATCGCGGCCTTCGATCGGCACCGGCGCGCGACGGCTGATGCGCAGCAGCGTATAGCCAGCCAGGCTGAGATGCGCGAGCGCAGTGGCCAGGAACAGCCCCTCAGGGCGCATCCAGCCCATCAGGCCGGCGGCCACCAGCGGACCGATCATCGTGCCGAAGCCATAAAGCAGCAGCAGGCCGCCCGACACTTTGACGAAGTCCTCCGATCGCGCATGGTCATTGGCATGCGCCACCGCGATCGAATAGAGCGTGTAGGCGAAGGCGCCGTAGGCGGCGGTGCAGACGATGACGAAGACGCCGGAGCGCGGTTCGAACAGGAAGATGGCGATGGCAAACAGCGCAGCGCCGCAGGCCGCGCCCGCCAGCACGAAACGACGGTCCGTCGTGTCGGAGAGCCGCCCGGCCGGAAGCTGCATGGCAGCGCCGGCGATGACCACGAGGCTCATCATCAGCGCGATCTCGGCTGTCGAGATGCCGATGCGCGCTCCATAGACGGCACCAAGTGTACCCCAGGCGCCGTTGGCGATGCCGATCAGCACGCAAGCGATCGCCGACACCGGCGAATTGACGTAGAGCCCCTTGACGTCAAGCGACACGTCCTGCAGCGGCTTGGGGTGAGACGCCGTCGAGACCGCTGTCGGGATCAGCGACAGGCAGAACAGAATGCCGGTGATCATGAACAGCGACGCCGATCTCACATCGCCGCCCGCAACGATCATCTGACCGCCCATGATCGAGGCATAGGTGACCATCATGTAGAGGCCGAAGACGGTGCCGCGGTTTTCGTTGGTGGCCTTCTCGTTGAGCCAGCTTTCGATGACCATGAAGGCGCCGGCCATGGTGAAGCCGGTGAAGGCGCGCAGCAGGATCCAGGTATATTCGTCGATGATCAGGCCGGTGAGCAGTGCGACGATCGCTCCCGATGCGGCAAAGGCGCCGAAAGCCCTGACATGACCGGCGCGGCGCACGATGCGTGGCGCAAAGAAGCAGCCGGTGACGAAGCCGCCGGCCCAAGCCGTGCCCATCAGGCCGAGCGATGCCGTCGAGAAGCCCTCCACCTGGCCGCGCAGCGGCAACAGCAGACCGTGCAGTCCAGATGCCGCCAACAGGAACGCGGTGCCGCGCAGCAGCGAGAGGATCGGTCTGTAGCTTGCGAACATTTTTCAATCCGGCTGGGGTTTTGGGCACAAGTCTGGAGACAGCGGCATTCGGGCTTTTCGGCGGCGTGCCCGAGCTTTTGGAATTACCCGCAGTAACTACCCGCGGCGAAACAGCGCCTCTGCCGCCGACTTGGTCGAGCCCTTGGTCTTGAGCTCGGCTTCCAGCCGGGCGATCTCGTCGCGCAGGATGCCGATCCGTTCGGACAATTCATCGACGGAAAGCAGCGACAGATCCTGCCCGATCTCGTGCGGGCGCGCTTTCTTCTTGGGTTCGTCGTCGAAGATCGCCATCGTCGCTCCTCCGTGATTGCCCATTTGCCTGATTTGCCAATGAGCATACATAGGGCAAGGGTATGGATGCAAATGGCGGGCAAGAGCTGGCACGAGAAACCGGCGGAGCACGACGGGAAAATTCATGGCGAACGCACAGAAAATTCCGGCGAAGATGATGGCGATCGCCATATCGGAACCGGGCGGGCCGCGGGTGCTGAAACCGGAAACCCGCGACGTACCGGTTCCCGGTCCCGGCGAGATCCTGATCCGGGTGCGGGCCGCCGGCGTCAACCGGCCGGACGTGCAACAGCGCAAGGGCGCCTATCCGCCACCGCCGGGAGCGTCGGATCTGCCGGGGCTGGAAGCAGCAGGCGAAGTCGCTGCCCTTGGTGACGAGATATCGCGCTGGCGCGTCGGCGACCGGGTCTGTGCGCTGACGGCGGGCGGCGGCTATGCCGAATATGTCAGAGTGCACGCCGGCAGCGTGCTGCCGCTGCCCGCCGGCTTTACCTACACCGAAGCGGCGGCGCTGCCGGAAAACTACTTCACTGTTTGGCACAATGTCTTCGAGCGCGGCGGCCTGAAGAGCGGCGAGACACTGCTCGTGCATGGCGGCTCGTCGGGTATCGGCACCACGGCGATCCAGCTTGCTGCTGCTTTCGGCGCCTATGTCGTCACCACCGCCGGCAGCAAGGAGAAATGCGACGCCTGCCTCAAGCTCGGCGCCGACCGGGCGATCAACTACCGCGAGGAGGACTTCGTCGCCGCAGTCAAGGAGGCAACCGGCGGCAAGGGTGCCAATGTCATCCTCGACATGGTCGGCGGCGACTATGTGGCGCGAAACTATGAGGCTGCAGCCATGGAAGGCCGCATCGTCCAGATCGCGACGCAGGGCGGGGCAGTGGCGAGCGCCGATTTCTTCAAGATCATGGCCAAGCGGCTCGTGCACACAGGATCGCTGCTCAGGCCACGCACCGTGGAGTTCAAGGCGGCAGTTGCGGCTGCGCTCGAGGCGCAGGTTTGGCCGCTGCTCGGCACGCGCAAGGTTGCGCCGGTGATGGATACGATCTTCCCGCTCAAGGAAGCGTGGCGGGCGCATGAGCGGATGGAGGAGGGTGAGCACATCGGCAAGATTGTGCTCGATGTCGCCTGACGGCCCGCAAACAGGCTGAACGAAAGCTTAATGGTGCAATGCAACAAACGCATTGCGGCCATGCAAAAGCGTCTGTTCAATTTTTCATCGCCGATGCCTATTTACGCGGCATCAAAACGATGGAGGACTATCATGAACCCGATCCGCGCTTTCCGTAACTGGCGCATGTACAACGAAACTGTGCGCGAACTGAACCGGCTGAATGCTCGTCAGCTCAACGACCTCGGCATCAACCGCGGCGACATCGAGAGAATCGCCCGCAAAGGGCTTTGATCTCGAGCACGATCCCGCTCGAAGACCGGGCGCCGCTTTTCGGCAACGCCGAGCCGCGGTTCGGGATCAAGCTTTAGAAGCCAGAGCCGCAGCAGACGGATTTCCGTCGCCGGTTCCGAGCCCGCCCGACCTTGGTCTGGCGGGCTTTGTCTTTTTGAAGGTTTCGACTGCATGGCGTCATCTGCCGACCCTTCGCGGTCTGCTGGTCGCGCTACCGTGCCGTCCTTGACGCGCGCCTGCCAAAAACATTGCGAAACGGCGAGCGAGCGGTTATATAGACCGCGATTTTCCCATTTTGGTGGCTCTAAACCACCGCCCGCGCGGGAACGCGGGCGAACGAGAAGGATTTTTGTAATGGCCAATACGCTGCTGATGCCAAAGGCGACCGCCGTCTGGCTGGTTGACAACACAGCGCTTTCCTTCGAGCAGATCGCGCAGTTCTGCGGACTGCATCCGCTTGAGGTCAAGGCGATCGCCGACGGCGAGTCGGCGCAAGGCATCAAGGGCATGGACCCGATCATGACCGGCCAGCTCACTCGCGACGAGATCGCGCGCGCCGAGAAGGACGCCAACCACCGGCTGAAGCTCTCCGATCCCAAGGTGCGGGTGCCGGAATCCAAACGCAAGGGTCCGCGCTACACACCGCTGTCGAAGCGCCAGGACCGGCCCAACGCCATCCTCTGGCTGGTGCGCAACCATCCCGAGCTCAAGGATGCGCAGATTGCCCGCCTTGTCGGCACAACGAAGTCGACGATCGACCAGATCCGCGACAGAAAGCACTGGAACTCCGCCAATCTCCAGCCGATGGATCCGGTGACGCTCGGCCTGACGTCGCAGATCGACCTCGATATGGAAATCAACCGCGCCTCGCGCGGCCGCGAGCAGGCGCAGCCGGTCGGCGATACGCTGCTGCCGGCCGCCTTGACCGAACGGCTGGTGCCGGCGCCCGAAAAGCCGAAGGACGAGGACCGCGAACTTGACGCCAACGCCGTCTTCGCCAAGCTTTCGGCGCTGAAGTCGAAGGACAAGGACGCCGACGAAGAGGAATAGGTCTGGCATCCAAAACTAAAAGCCCGCTTTCAAGCGGGCTTTTTTTGTGATCTTCCGTGTCAGCTTCGCGCCGCCCGGTCCGGCGCCATGCCGTAATCCTCGCTGCGCTCCACCGCGCGATAGAAATCAGCGAGCTGCTTGCCGCGCTCCGGCTTGAAGGTGCGGCCGGCGATGACCACCGAGGCGATGCGGTCGATGCGGAAGGCGCGGAAATCGCCGCGCATCTCACACCAGGCGACCAAGGTCCACACCTTGCCCCAGAACCACAGGCCGAGCGGGCGGATGTCGCGCGCGGTGCTGCGGCCGGCCTCATCCGAATAGTCGATGGTCAGCACCTGACGTTTCTCGATGGACCGCTCGATCAGGTCGATGGCTTCGCGGGCGGCATCGCTTACCACCCACATCGGCGTGTGGATCTCGGTACGGGCGATGCGGTCCTTTTCGGCGTCGGGCAACACGGCGCCTATCTTGACCAGCGCCTCGTCGGCGGCTCGCGCCATGGCCGCGCCGCCAAAGGCGCGCACCATGCGGGCGCCGGCGACCAGCGCGACGATCTCGTCACGCGTGAACATCAGCGGCGGAAGATCGAAACCCTCCCTCATCATGTAGCCGACACCGGCCTCGCCGTCGATCGGCACGCCGGTCGACTGCAGGTCTGCGATGTCGCGATAGATCGTCCGCTCGGAAACCTCGAGCCACGTGCCCAGCTTCTGGGCGGTGACCAGACGACCACCACGCAGATGCTGCACGATCTGGAAGAGCCTGTCGGCGCGGCGCATCGTATGGTCCCTCGGCGTCTATCGTTCCAGCCCTTCGCGCTTGCGCTGCGCGGCGACGAAGGCCGCGCCGAAGGACAGTTTACTCGTTGTCGGCGGGTTTGCGCCGACCACCCGCCAGAACGGCGCAACGTCGCCCAGCGCCATACCACCCTCAAGATCCTCGTTGGCGGCCTCGGCGACGGTGCGCAGATGATAGCCGATGGTGACCGGACATGTCATCTCGGCACCGTGCTCGATGGCGAGAGCGGTGCGCAAAGCGCGGACATTCATGTCCATGCCTTCGGGGATGGAGCGGATGAATGCATGGACCTGGCGAGCTGTAGGAACCAGCATCGGCTGGCCTTCGATGACGTCGCCGATGGTGCGTGGCGACGGTGTTATGCCGTTGATGCCAGGCGTGTTCAGCCTGTCGTTCCAGCTTTTCATCGATCGTCCTCTCGGCCATCCGGCTCCGGCGGCCATCGCACTATGGCACGAGCCTCCTGACACCATACTGTCAGGAGGCTTCAGCATGCCCATTTCAGCTCGTCGCCAGGTCGCATCCAAACGCCACGCAGAAAGCTTGCCTCAATTGCCGCCATTGCGGCGGTCGCCATACATGTCCGGCCAACCAATATCCTTGCGGATGTCCGCAGGCAGGGTGTTCATGAATCGCTGGGTGCGGATCTCATTGCGGATCGTCCGGATCTTGCCGACATAGTGCTGCACGCTACGCAGAATGGTAATACCGTTCATGGCTGGTCTCCTCTCTTTCGATGCAGGCACTATCGCACACCCCTGCTGACAGCAGTCTGTCAGGAGGGTGCGGCTCTCATGACCGGCGTTCCGATTTATCCATCGAAGTGACAAGGCAGTGCTGAAAAGAGGCTTGCCGCAGTGGAAGCCGGCGATCCCGGAGCCGCTTTGACAGCCAGCCGCGATGCTGATCAAAGGCTGCATGTCGAAACTTCTCGCGCTCGTCATCATCTTCATGATGGTCATCCAGCTCATCAAGCCGCTCGGCTGGCCCGGGCTGAAGCGGCGCAGCGATTTCTGGAAGCTGGCGCTGCTGGCGATGGCGGCGATTTCGATTACGGCGGTGCTCGGGCACTGGACGTAATGCATGTCGCGCAAAAGTGTGCAGCGGTTTTGCGACAACGACATGCATAAAAACAAGAACCTGAAGCGCGTCGGATGAGGCCAATCGAATGCGACGCGCTTTAGTGCGGGCGGCCCGCTACGCGACGCCCGGTTCGTTGGCGAGCACCAGGCTGACCAGATGTTCCGCCCAGGCTCGGTAGCCGGCTTCCGAAGCGTGAAATCCATCCGATGCGAAGCCGGCATCGGCATCCGTGATCGGCAGCCGGGGCGCCGGTATGGCGCCGCGTTCGAGGCAAAGGCGCTCGCCCATCCGGTTCACCTCGACGGCGCGGATTTCGAGGATCTTGCCGAGCAATGGCGGCATTGCCGGAGCCCGGGTGAACTCCAGCACCGGCGACCACACCACGCGCGCTTCCGGCCATTTGGCGCGCAGCGCGTAGAGCAGGCCGCCAAACTCGCGCTTGAAGCGCGGTACCGAATGAAAATTCTTGGTGTCGTTGGTACCGACGGCCAGCACGATATGCGTCCACGGATCGGCCGATAGATTGGGCAGCACATGATCGCGGATCTGGCCAGAGGTTGCCGAGTTGAAGCCGGCCGCCCGCCAGCGCACGGTGCGGCCGGTGCGTTGCGCAATCAGAACTGCCAGTTGCGCGGCCAATCCGTTTTCGGAATTGCCGATGCCGACCGAGGCGGCGGAGGAATCGCCAAGCACCAGAACCGAGATTGCTGGCGCCAGGCCAGATATCTCGTGCATGACCGGACCTTGTGCCGGCAGCATGCGGGCGGTGCGGCGACGCACGCCAAGTCCTTGCCAGACATAAACCGGAAAGGCGAGCCAGGTGAGAAGGGTCGGAAAGCGCCGCATGGCAAGTCCCTTTTAGGGCATAGCGAACAGCACTTAGCGCATGTCGGGCCGAAGGCGAAAGACCTTGGGTGACCGCCCGTCGTCAATGGCAGCAGCTGTCCTGCATCTCGGGCGTATCCGCATATTCGTCGTGCAGCCGCACCCAGTCCACCAGGCTATGGTGGGGACCGGTTTCGTTGCGACCCTTCGGCGTCAGGTCGAGATAGTGATAGGCGCCGATCAGCGGATCGCCGCCTCTGGAGCGCGAGATAAAAGTCAGGAAGATGTCGCCTTTCTCGTCGCGATAGAACACGCTGGTGCCGGGAAGATCCTTCGATTGCCGCGCGCGCCGCTCGAAATTGTAGGTCGTGTCGCCGGCCGCGATCTGCTTGTCGGTGAATGACACCTGCATGTCGAAGTTGAAGTCCGAAGCGTACGACGACACCCAGTCGAATTTCCAGCCCATGCGCTGCTTGTAGGGCAGAAGCTCGGCCAGCGGCGCCCGCGCAACCACCACGAGCGAGACGTCGTGGTGCCTGAGATGCTGGTTGGCACCGTCGATGTGGTCGGCAAGGAACGAGCAGCCCTCGCAACGATAGTCGGCACCGGGGCCGAACATGAAATGGTAGATGATCAGCTGGCTGTTGCCGCCAAACAGGTCAGGCAGTTTCTTTGGCCCCTGCTCGGTCTCGAAGACGTAGTCCTTGCGGATCTTCAGCCACGGCAGTTCGCGGCGTTCGGCGGCGACGCGGTCGCGAAAGCGCGTCAATTCCTTTTCGCGCGCCAGATGCGCCTTGTGCGCCTGAAACCATTTTTCCTGCGATACGGTCTTGTTGTTTGGCATAGGTCTGCTCCTCTTTTCACGGAGGACGATCGGCAGCGAGGAATGCCGACACAGAGCTGCATTTTTAGTTGCAGGAAATCGCAGACCTTGCTGCTTTCAAACAAACCCGGGCACATGGCCCGGGTCGGAGGGAACGCAACCTGAATTCCGTCAGGCGGCTTGCTCCAGCGTCGGCTGCCATTGTCCAAGCGCTGCCAGATGGTTCATGTGGGCGCGATGGGCGAAGGCGGCCTGTGCGGCGGCGACGTTCGCCGGCTTGCCGCTCCAGGCCTTCTGCGGAGCGGCCTGCAAGGCGCGGCCGTAGGAGAAGGTCAGCTTCCACGGATGCGGGCCGATAGCGTTGATGGCATTGAGGTTGGCGGTCGCCTGCTCGTCCGTTTGTCCGCCTGACAGGAAGGCGATGCCTCCGATCGCGGCCGGCACCGTCTCGCGGAACAGTTTTATGGTCTTTTCGGCGACTTCCTCGGGGCTGCTGACCTTGCCCGATTTCTTGCCGGCAAGGACCATGTTCGGTTTCAGGATGGTGCCTTCGAGCACGACGCGGGCCGCATAGAGCTCGGTGTACAACTTTGTCAGTGTCGCCTTGCTGATCTCGTAGCAGGTGTCGATGTCGTGGGCGCCGTCCATCAGCACCTCCGGCTCGACGATCGGCACGATGCCGGCCTCCTGGCAAAGCGCGGCGTAACGGGCGAGCGCATGGGCGTTCGAGCCGATCGACGTGGCGGAAGGCACGCCCTTGGCAACATCGATGTCGATCACCGCGCGCCATTTGGCAAAGCGGGCGCCGAGCTTGTAATAGTCGGCAAGGCGTTCGCGCAGGCCGTCGAGGCCCTCGGTGATGGTGTCGCCGGGAAAGCCGGCCAGCGGCTTGGCGCCGGCGTCGACCTTGATGCCGGGGATAGCGCCTGATGCCTTGATGATGTCGACCAGCGGTGTGCCGTCGGCGGCCTTCTGGTGAATGGTCTCGTCGTAGAGGATGACGCCGGAAATGTACTTGGTCATTGCATCGCTGGCGCGGAACATCATCTCGCGATAGTCGCGGCGACTGTCGGCGGTCGACTCGACACCGATGACGTCGAAGCGCTTCTTGATGGTGCCGGAGCTCTCGTCGGCAGCCAGCAGGCCTTTGCCATTGGCCACCATCGCGGCAGCAATGTCCTCGAGACGTTCGCTCATCGTGCTTCTCCTGAAAGAATTGATCCGTGCCCAGCAGACCACCAGAGCAACGCAGGTTCAAGTCGAACAATTTCACCGGGTAGGCGCGAATCGATTGAAAGTCGCGGGCGCCCTCTTTCGCGCTGTTATTGCTGCCGCGCTCAGCGCTTCAAGATGTCGACGCCGGGCAAGGGCTTGCCTTCCATCCACTCCAGGAAAGCGCCGCCAGCCGTCGAGACATAGGTGAAGTCGTCGGCTACGCCGGCATGGTTGAGCGCCGCCACCGTATCGCCGCCGCCGGCGACCGAGATCAGTCTGCCGGCCCTGGTGCGCGCTGCCGCGTGCCTGGCCGTCGCCACCGTTGCGTGGTCGAATGGCTCGATCTCGAAGGCGCCGAGCGGCCCGTTCCAGACCAGCGTCGCGGCGCGGTCGATCCATTCGGCAATGGTTTTCACGGTCTTTGCGCCGACGTCGAGGATCATGCCGTCGGCCGGCACGTCTGCTATGGCGACGGTCTCGCTGGCGGCGCCGGCCTTGAACTCCCTGGCGACAACGCCGTCGGCGGGCAGGATGATGGCGCAGCCGGCCTCGGCCGCCTCGATCATGATCTGCTTGGCGGTGGTCGCGAGATCACGCTCGCACAAGGATTTCCCGACGTCGGTGCCGCGTGCCGCGAGAAACGTGTTGGCCATGCCGCCGCCGATGACCAGCGCGTCGACCTTCTTCACCAGGTTCATCAACAGGTCGATCTTGGTCGAGACCTTGGCCCCGCCGACGATGGCGACAACCGGACGGACGGGATTGCCAAGACCCTTTTCCAACGCGTCGAGCTCGGCCTGCATGGTGCGGCCGGCGAAGGAAGGCTGCACATGCGCCAACCCTTCCGTCGACGAGTGGGCGCGGTGCGCAGCAGAGAAGGCGTCGTTGACGAAAATGTCGCCGTTGGCGGCGAGCTTTTCGGTGAAGGCCGGATCGTTCTGCTCCTCGCCCTTATGGAAGCGGGTGTTCTCGAGCAGCAGCACGTCGCCATTATTCATGGCAGCAATGGCATTTCCCGCCTTGTCGCCGATGCAGTCGGCGGCAAAGCCAACCGGGCGGCCGAGCACTTCCGCCGTCGCCTTGGCGATCGGCTCGAGCGAGAATTCCGCCGCCGGTCCATCCTTCGGCCGGCCGAAATGGGCAAGCAGGATGACCTTGGCGCCCTTGCCGGAGAGCTCGGCAATGGTCGGCGCAATGCGCTCGATGCGGGTGGCGTCGGTGACCTTGCCCTCGGCGACGGGAACGTTGAGGTCGACACGCACCAGCACACGCTTGCCGCTGATATTGCCGATGTCGTCCAGTGTCTTGAAGCCGGCCATGCTGATCCCTTTCGCGAAAAATCGCGGGGACCTTACCCCGCATCGACGACGATGCAAGACCTGCCTAACGGTTCACCGAAAATATGATTCACGTATCGAGGACGAAGTGCCCACGGGGAGCGAGATGGGCAGCAATGGCGCAAAACGCACCGACATATGGCTTTACCGGTTGCGCACCACGATGCAGGCGCCGCCGACGCTTTGCAGCTTGTCGCAGATCGTGTCGGCCTTGGCTCTGCTATCGGCGCCGATCCGCACGGCATAGATGCCGCGCCTGCCGATCGGTGTGCGGACCCGGCTGACCACCGGATCGTGGCCGGCAAGCAGTGCCGGGAACCGGCTTTTCACTCTCAGCCACTGGTTGAGCGCCGCGGCGCGGCGAAAATTGCCGGCCACCTGCACGCCCCACGGCTTGATGTTGATCGACGACATCGGCACGGTTCTGGACATGATCACCGGCAGCTCGCGGCAAGCGGCAGCGAAACTCGCCTTCTTGTCGAGCGGCCGGATGACGCCGGCGTAGGCGGTATTGGTGAAGTTGTCGGCCGGCTCGCCCATGACGTCCAGAACGTAGCTTTCGGTCTCCATCGGCAAGAAGCCGCCGGAATTCAGCCAGCGCGTCACCCGGCTCTCGCCGGCATTGTAGGCGGCGGCGGCGAGGCCGAGATTGCCGAAACCGGATTTCATTTCGGCGAGGTATTTTGCCGAGGCCGGGATCGCCTGTTCGATGTCGAAGGAATTGGCGAGCCCGCGCATCCTGGCGGTGCCCGGCATGAATTGGGCGATACCCTCGGCGCCGACGGGGCTGACCGCATTGGGATCGAAACGGCTTTCCTTCCAGATCAGCCGGGCAAAGAAATCCCGGGGCAGGCCATTCTGGTCGGCATGCGTCTCGATAAGATCGCAAACTCGATCAATCAGCTTCTGCTTGGCGGGCCGCGGCGGATCGGCCTGGACGGCTGTCGCCCAGCCCAGCCCGCAAATGACAACCAGCGTCGCCCCAAGCAAACGCCGCATCGAACTACTCCGCCGCGGCTTTGCCGTGTTGCCCAAACCGCCGTTCGATGTAGTCGGAAACCATTTTTTCGAAATCCGCGGCGATCGACGGGCCGCGCAGGGTCGCCGCCTTCTTGCCGTCGACGAACACCGGGGCGGTCGGTGTCTCACCGGTGCCGGGCAGCGAAATGCCGATATCGGCATGTTTGGATTCGCCCGGACCGTTGACGATGCAACCCATCACCGCGACCTTGAGGTTCTCGACGCCGGGATATTGTTCGCGCCACACAGGCATGTTCTTGCGCAGGTCGGCCTGGATGTTCTGGGCAAGCTCCTGGAACACGGTCGAGGTTGTGCGGCCGCAGCCCGGGCAGGCGGCGACGATCGGCACGAACTGCCGGAAGCCCATGGTCTGCAACAGTTCCTGCGACACCTGCACCTCGCGCGTGCGGTCGCCGTTCGGCTCCGGCGTCAGCGAAATGCGGATGGTGTCGCCAATGCCTTGCTGGAGCAGGATGCCCATGGCAGCGGACGAGGCGACGATGCCTTTCGAGCCCATGCCGGCCTCTGTCAGGCCGAGGTGCAGCGCATGGTCGGATCGGGTGGCAAGCTCGGTGTAGACGGCGATCAGATCCTGCACGCCGCTGACCTTGGCCGACAGGATGATTTTCTCGCGCGCAAGGCCGATCTCTTCGGCCATTCCGGCCGACAGGATCGCCGATTGCACGATTGCCTCGCGCGTCACTTCCTGCGCCGTCAGCGGAAAGCCCTGGGCCTGGTTGTCGTCCATCAGCCGGGTCAGCAGCTCCTGGTCAAGCGAACCCCAATTGACGCCGATGCGCACCGGTTTGTCGTATTTGATCGCCATCTCGACGATCGCCGCGAACTGCCGGTCTTTCTTGTCCTTGAAGCCGACATTGCCGGGATTGATACGGTATTTGGCCAGTGCCTCGGCACAGGCCGGGTGGTCGGCCAGGAGCTTGTGGCCGATATAGTGGAAATCGCCGACCAGCGGCACGTCGATGCCGAGCCGTTCCAGCCGCTCGCGGATAGCCGGTAGGGCCGCAGCGCTTTCGTCGCGATCGACGGTTATGCGCACGATCTCGGAGCCGGCACGATGCAGCGCCGCCACTTGCGCGACCGTCTGGTCGACATCGGCCGTATCGGTGTTGGTCATTGACTGGACGACGACCGGCGCACCGCCGCCGACCATCACGCCGCCGACATCGACACCGACCGACCTGCGGCGTGGGAAGGGTGAAGAAAAATATCCGGTCATGCCGGCTGCCTTTAATCTTGAAGGTCCGGGCATGAGGTGGAGGAGCAAAGATGGCTTGTCAATGGCGACTGGCGCGCAGGCCCAGCAAATCGGAAATGACAAGACGGCAGCTTGCCGCAAATCCACGAACGTTTCCGGTAGCATAGCGATGCCACCGGAAAGATCGCGCGCCGGGCGGCGCTTCTAGTCCTGGAAGGGCTTCAGTGCGTCGTCGGTTTCGCCTTCAGTTTTTCAATCTCGTCCTTGAGCGCCAGCTTGCGCCGCTTGAGATTCACGATTTCGAGGTCGTCTACCGATGGATGGGTCATCGCATCATCGATTTCGCGTTCGATGTCGCCGTGTTTCCGCTGCAGCTCATCAAGATGGGATGCAAGAGACATGATTGGTTCTCCCTTTCATGGTTTCCTCGGATTGCAGCCGTCATGGCACGTCCACCGCAGGCTCGCTTCTATGACGGCATAATGACAGTGTGCCACCATCGCGCACCGATGTCGAATGCTGCGTGGTAGCATTCCACGCCAATATGAAATGTGATATGGGCTGCGCGCCGGTGCAAGAAGGCCCGGTCCCGCCCAATCAGGCCCATAGTTTGGGCGCCGCAGACGTGCAGACGGTAAAAAATGTCCGATCAGGAACAGGCAGATATCCGCCTCGAATATTCCCGGCTGAAGCAGGAACACGCCGATTTCGACGCGGCCATCAATGCGATGATCGCCATGAATTGCGACCCGCTGCAAATCCAGCGCATGAAGAAAAAGAAGCTTTTCCTGAAGGACAGGCTGATGGCGCTGGAAGACAAGATCATTCCAGATATTATTGCTTGAACGAACGCCATTGCTTGAACGAACGCCGGCGCCGGCTTGCTGGAAAAGCGGTTATGCCGCGATCGAAAGCCGTGCGGCGCGCTCGCGCAACAACGCTATCAGGTCGTCGGTCTTTTCGGTCGAGGTATCGATCGGAACCACCAGGCACATCGTCGCCTCGACCCTGCCCGGCGCTGAGAAGACCGGCGCGGCCAGGCATTTGGTGTAGGCATCGACAAGGCCGGAGGTGACGCAGTAGCCGGCCGACTTGGCGACGGCGATGTCGTCTATGAAATCGTCGAGTTGCAATCTGCGGCCGTCGGGCAGCACGAGATCGTCCTCGGAGACCATATCCTCGATCGCTGCCCTGTCGAAGCCGGCGAGGAGCAGTCGCCCGGAAGCTGTCCAGGGGAGCGGTATTTGCAGACCGGTCGCCGAGCTGATCCGGAATGGCCTCGTCCCCGGGCTTGAATGGACGATGGTGTAGCGGCCGCTTTGCAGCATGCACAACTCCGAGGTCTCGCCGGTCTCGCGTGACAGATGGTCGACTTCTTGGCGCCCTCGCCTGAGCAGGTCGTTGCCCCGCACATAGTCCATTCCGTAGAGATAGAGCTTCTTTCCGAAATAAACCCGATTGCCGTCTCCGGCCATTTCCAGCAGACCTGCGTCGACCAGCGAGCGCACAAGCGTATAAGTCGTCGAACGCGGCGCGTTTACCCCCTTGGCAAGATCGCCGATGCCGATCGCGCGCTGGGTCGCGTGAAGAAACTCCAAAATCTGGAGGACCCGGTTGAGGCCCTTCTCCCGAGAAGCCGAGTTCTTGTCTTCGTCCAGACCGGCGTCCGGTCGAGCGGCCAAGGCATTACCTTCTTGCATTATCGATCCCTGATGTTAATCTGTCTTGTACAGAGTACAGGCGTCTCTTGTAAGGGACAATGACGTCAGTTGCAACCGATGCCTGTACTGCTGCTCCAAAGGGGAACACAACACGAAAGGAGGTCGCCGTGAACGACACATCCAAAAGGCGTGAATTTCTGAAACTGGGAATGGCCGGGCTTGCAACGGCCGGAGTGATGAGCGCCGCTACCGCGGTCGACGTTCAGAAAGCGGCGGCCCAGGCAGCGCCGGACAGCCTGCTGCGCACCGTCCTCGAGCGCGGCAAGGTGATCGTCGGCACCGGCAGCACCAATGCGCCCTGGCATTTCGAGAACGACGCCGGCGAACTGGTGGGCATGGACATCACCATGGGTCGCATTCTCGCCAAGGGGCTTTTCGACGATCCGACCAAAGTGGAATTCGTCATGCAGGATCCGGCTCAGCGCATTCCGAACGTGACCACCAACAAGGTCGACATCACCATCCAGTTCATGACCATGACCGCCCAGCGCTCGCAGCTGATCCACTTCTCCCGACCCTACTACGTCGAAGGCATCGCCTTGCTGACCCTTCCGAACGCCGAAAACAAGACCTTCGACAAGCTGCTTGCCGGCGGTTCGGCGACGCGGATTTCCATCCTGCAAAATGTCGATGCCGAGGCTAACGTGCATATCGTCCTGCCGGAGTCGCAGGTGATGCAGATAGACACGCAGGCCAACGTGCTGCAGGCCCTGGAATCGAAGCGCGTCGACGCCGCCGCGGTCGATCTGTCAACGGTGCGCTGGCTCGCCTCGCGCAATCCGGACAAATACTTCGATGCCGGCAAGAGCTGGTTCTCAATGCTTTATGGTGCCGCGCTTCGGCAGGGCGACCTCGACTGGCTGACCTTCGTCAACCAGACCTTCACCATCGCCATGTTCGGTCATGAAACGGCACTCTACGACGCTGCGTTCAAGGATTATTTCGGACAGGAGCCGCCGGCGCGCCATCCCGGTTTCCCAGTCATTTGATGCAAGCGGGCGGAAGGACAACGTCCTTCCGCCTTCTCTCATCACAGCCCTCCATGACGAGGACGCATGGGTTATACTCTCAACTTCAACCTTATCTGGCGGCATTTCGACAAGCTCTGGGGCGGACTGCTGCTAAGCCTCGAACTGGCCGTCATCTCGATCGCGATCGGCATCGTCATCGGGCTCGTTCTGGCGGTCTGGTACGTGTCGGCCGGACGTGCGGTGCGGACCATCATCGCGGGGTATGTCGAGTTCATCCGCAACGTGCCGCTGATCCTGCTCGTCTATCTGGTCTTCTACGGCTTGCCGACGGTGGTCGACATTGCCTACAGCGCGCAAACCTCATTCATTGCCACGCTGTCGCTCTACAGCGGCGCCTACCTGGTCGAGGTGTTTCGCTCGGGGCTCGAGGCGGTGCCGCGCGGTCAGCTCGACGCCGGCAAGGCAATCGGCCTGACACCATGGCAAAGGCTGCTCGATGTGCGCCTGCCGACGATGCTGCGCATAACCCTGCCGGCGCTTTCCAACACATTCATATCGCTCTTCAAGGATACGTCCGTGGCGTCGGTCATCTCGGTACCCGAACTCACCTATGGCGCCCAGTGGATCAACTTCAACACGTTCCGCATTGTCGAAGTCTATCTGGTGGTGACGGCAATGTACCTGTTGACCGGCTACACGCTGCTTTTCGCGCTGCGGCTCGTCGAGCGCCGGTTCAAGGCGGCGCGCTGACATGCTGAGCCAGATCATCTACGCCTTGCCGTTCCTCGCCGAAGGCTTTGCCGTAACCTTGTGGGTGTCGCTGCTGGTCGTGGTGTTATCGCTCATCGCCGGCGTGCTGATGGGTGTCGGCCTTGTCTATGGTCCTTCTCCGCTGCGCTGGGCAGTGCGCATCTTCAGCGACACCATCCGCGGCATTCCGATCCTGGTGCTGATCTTCTTCGTCTATTACGGCCTGCCCGCGGTGGGGCTGCATCTGGAATCCTTTTGGGCGGCCGTGTTCGCCCTCACCCTCTTCAAGACCGCACAAGTGGTCGAGTATCTCAGGGGCGCTGTCGGCTCGATTCCCAAGGGTCAGTCCGAGGCGGCGCTGGCGATCGGACTGACCTTTCGCCAGCGGCTGGCCTACGTCATTTTTCCGCAGGCGTTCAGGCGTTTCCTGCCACCCTGGATCAATGGCGTCACCGACGCGGTAAAGGGTAGCGCGCTGGTCTCGCTGCTCGGCATCACCGACCTCATGCAGGCTATCAACCAGGTCATCGGCCGCACCTATGAGGCGATGCCGCTCTACATTCTCGGTGCGCTCGTCTACTTCGCCGTCAACTACGCCCTCTCCTTGGCCAGCCGGCGCCTGGAGCGGCGTTTCTCCTTCATCCGGGAATAGCACGATGTCCAATGCCTCGCAGCAGAATCCGGCACTTCTCGATGTCACCGAGGTTTCCAAAGCCTTTGGATCCGTCGAGGTCCTGCGCTCCGTCAGCCTGCAAGTGACACGCGGCGAGGTCGTGACTATCATCGGCCCCTCCGGCAGCGGCAAGACCACGCTACTGCGCTGCGTCAACTTCCTGGAGAGCTACGACAGCGGCTCGATCCGTATCGACGGCAAAGAAGTCGGCTATCGCGAGACGGGAACACGCCAGCGACGCAGCGAGCGCGACCTGGCGGCGATGCGAGCCGAGACCGGAATGGTGTTCCAGAGCTTCAATCTGTTTCCGCATTTGACTGCGGCCGGCAACATCATGCTTGGCCTGCGCAAGGTGCGCGGCAAGAGCAATGCCGAGGCCCGCACCATTGCCGAGCACTGGCTCAGCCGCGTAGGCCTCGCCCACAAAGCCGACAGTCTGCCGGCCGAGCTTTCCGGCGGCCAGCAGCAGCGCGTCGGCATCGCCCGCGCCGTGGCGATGGAGCCGAAGATATTGCTTCTCGACGAGATAACCTCGGCGCTCGACCCCGAACTGGTTGGCGAGGTGCTCGAGGTCGTGCGCAGCCTCGCCGAAGACGGCATGACGATGCTGATGGTCACACATGAAATGGCTTTTGCGCGCGACGCATCGAGCCGCATCGTTTTCATGGCGGATGGCGGCGTCAGTGCCGTCGGACCACCCGCCGAGATTCTGGCGGCGGGGTTCGACAATGAACGCCTTCGCAGTTTTCTGGCGCGGTTTCGCGCCTCGCATTTTTGACATCGGACGGCGAAAGCTGTCGCAAGGAGCTTTTATGACGCCTTACACCCGGCTCGCGGAATTGGGCCTGACACTGCCCGAGCCGCCGAAGCCCATCGCCAACTTCGTCACCTATGCCGAGAGCGGACGGCTGATCTTCCTCTCCGGCCAGGGGCCGTTGCGCGCCGATGGCGCGCTCTGCACCGGCAAGGTCGGCGAGGATGTCAGCGTTGAAGAGGCCTACGGGCATGCGCGTCTGACCGGCCTGAACCTGCTCGCCGTCATGCATGCGGCGGCCGGCGACCTCGGCCGCATCGTGCGCGTCGTCAAGCTGCTTGGCTTTGTCAATGCGACGCCGACATTCAGCGAGCACCCCAAGGTGGTGAACGGCTGTTCCGATCTTTTCGCGGCCGTCTTTGATACGCTTGGCGGACATGCCCGTTCCGCGATCGGTGTCGGCTCGCTGCCGGGCAACATCACAGTTGAAATCGAGGCGGTCGTCGAGATCGCCGCCTGAAATCTTAAACAGGATCTACAGAGATGACGACCTATGCCGCTGACCGTTCCAACACGACAATCCGCGAACGACTTGGCCTTCGCCCAATCATCAATGTCTCCGGCACGATGACGGCACTCGGTGCTTCGATCATCGTGCCAGAAGCGATTGCCGCAATGTCGGAAATGGCCTCGCAATGGGTCGAGATGGACGATCTGCAGCGCGCCGCAAGTAGGGTGATTGCACGCCTTACCGGCGGCGAGGCCGGCTTCATCACCGCATGCTGCGCCAGCGGCATAACAATGGCAATTGCCGGCGCGATGACCGGGACCAGCCTTCTTGCGATCGAGCGGCTGCCGGACGACACCGAGGGCCTCAAATCGGAGGTCATCGTTCAGCTTGGTCACATCGTCAATTACGGCGCGCCGATCGACCAGTCGATCCGGCTTGCCGGAGCCAAGGCAGTGCCTGCCGGCACGGTCAGCGTCACCCAGGATTATCATGTTGCCGAGGCGATCCGGGACCGGACGGCGGCAGCCCTCTACGTCGTTGCGCACCACACCGTGCAATACGGCATGCTCTCGCTTGAGGAGTTCTGCGAGATTTGCCACGCCAAGGGCGTGCCGGTGATCGTCGACGCCGCCTCGGAATACGATTTGCATGGCTTTCTGGCGCGCGGCGCCGACATTGTTGTCTACAGCGGGCACAAATTTCTCTCAGGGCCGACAAGCGGCATCGTTGCCGGCCGCAAGGATCTGGTACGGGCCGCCTATCTCCAGAACCGCGGCGTTGCGCGCGCCATGAAGGTCGGCAAGGAGAGCATTGCCGGCACCATGGCGGCCCTGGAAGCCTGGGAGCGGCGCGACCATGCCGGCATTCGCCAGCGGGAAGAAGCCGCACTGCATCTGTGGCAAACCGCATTGCAGGACCTGCCTGGCATCGAGGCACGTATCATTCCAGATCCGACCGGAAATCCTCTCGACCGCCTGCAGGTGTTTGTTGCGCCGGAAAGCCGCTTCACCGCCGCCGGCCTCGCCTCGGCGCTTGCGGCGGGTTCGCCGCCCGTGATCGTGCGCAACCACGAGGTCGAGCGCGGTCACTTCTTCCTTGATCCGTGCAATCTCCATCCCGGCGAGGCGGAGATCGTTGCCGAACGCCTGCGGGCGGTATTGATTGCTGCCGATCGGCCCACCGATGCGATGAAACCCGCTCGCAAGCAGTCCGCCGGAGCGCTGCGCTGGCCGGACTAGACATCGCCAGAGCGTGGTCGAGCCAGTGCCTTCCAGCACCGGCTTCGCATCGGGCCAGTGCGCCATCACGGCAGTGTGAATGAACTTTTAGTCTTCGGGCGGAATAAACCACCCCGCCCATTGGTCTCCCAAACAGACGCCATTTCCGGCGTGCAGGAGACCGGTATGATCCACCACCACGACAATGAAGCTGACGGCATCAGCCGCCGTCATGCACTGGAATGCATGATCTGGGCCGGCACGGGAGTGCTGTGGACAATTTCGGCCGGCGTGCCGGTCTCGCTCAGCCTGCTCGGTGCGTCGCAAGCCGCCGAGGCCTTGGCCACCGGCTTCACTTTCCTCCAGATCTCCGACAGCCACATCGGCTTCGACAAGGCTGCCAACCCGCACGCCATCGACACGCTGAAGGAGGCCATCGGCAAGATCCAGGCGTTGCCGCAAAAGCCCGCTTTCATGATCCACACCGGCGACATCACCCATTTGTCGAAAGCCGCGCAGTTCGACAACGCTGCCCAGATCATCGGCGGCGCAGGCTTCGACGTGCATTATGTGCCCGGTGAGCACGACCTGATCGATGACGGCAATGGCCAGGCCTATCTCGACCGCTACGGCAAGGGCACCAAGGGCGCTGGCTGGTATTCGTTCGACCAGAACGGCGTCCATTTCATCGGGCTGGTCAACGTCGTCAACCTGAAGGCTGGCGGGCTGGGCAATCTCGGCGCCGACCAGTTGGCATGGTTGGCCGATGATCTGAAGGCGGTCACCGCCTCGACGCCAATCGTCGTCTTTGCCCATATCCCGCTATGGGCTGTTTATCCCGAATGGGGCTGGGGCACCGACGACGCGGCGCAGGCCTTGGCGCTGCTCAAGCGCTTCGGCTCTGTCACCGTACTCAACGGCCATATCCACCAGATCATGCAGAAGGTCGAAGGCAACGTTACCTTTCATACCGCGCGCTCGACCGCTTTCCCGCAACCGGCGCCGGGCACCGCAGCCTCACCCGGGCCGATGACGGTACCTGCCGGCCAGTTGCGCAGCCTGCTCGGCACAAGCAGCGTGACAGTCAAGCAAGGCGGGCAGGACCTCGCCATCATCGACAGCACGCTGGCCTGAGGGGAAATGCGATGATCCGCTTCCCATCCCGCGTCTTGGTCGTATCCCCTGTCACGTTCGGTTTGGCGGCGATCCTGATAATGGTTGCCATGCCACTGAACGCAGCAGGCCAGCCAATGGTCAAGATCGAGAACTTTGCCTTCACGCCGGCGGTGCTGACGGTAAAGCAGGGCACTACCGTGACCTTCGAGAATGACGACGACATCCCGCATCTGGTGGTCGCCAACGATGCCTCGTTTCGCTCCAAGGCGCTTGACACCGGTGACACATATGCCTTCACCTTCACCAAAGTGGGCGACTATGCCTATTTCTGCGGGCTTCACCCGCACATGCAGGGCAGGATCACCGTCGCTCCGTGAGGATTTTCGGAAGGTTCTGCCCGGGATGCCGGGCGATGCGACGGTGTTGAACCAAGAGGCCGCGACCGAGCGCTTTCGCGAGGTGGTTCTGCCCCATCTCGCGGATGCGCTTGCGCTTGCCCGCTGGCTGACCGGCAACGCCGCCGACGCGGAGGATGTGGTGCAGGAGGCCTGTTTGAAGGCGCATGCGGGCATCGCCGGCTATGCCGGCGGCAATGCGCGCGCCTGGCTGCTGGCGATCGTGCGCAACGCCTCTTACTCCTGGCTGGCGCGCAACCGGCCGCGCAGTATCGTCGCCGTCGGCGACCTGAGCGACCTCGATGACATGACGGCTGCATATGGCGCCGGCCTGCCGGATACGGATAGTCCTGAGGCAAGCCTGATCGCCAAGGCCGACACGGCCGCACTCGAGGCGGCGATCGCCGCGCTGCCGCACCAATTTCGCGAGACTGTGGTGCTGCGCGACATCAACGGCCTCAGCTATCGCGAGATCGCGACGCTGCTTGGCGTGCCGCTAGGCACGGTGATGTCGCGACTGGCGAGGGCGCGCGGTCTGCTGATATCCCAACTTGGGAGGGCGCCATGAGCGCGCACAACGATGGACTGCCCGATGACCCGGCGGGCGTGGAGCTGATGATCCATGCCTTGGTCGATGGCGAGCTCGACGCAGCAGCAGCATTGGCTGTCGAGCGACGCATCGCGGCCGATCCGGCGCTCGCCGCCGAGCATGCCCGCATCGCTGCGCTGCAGACGGTCGTCAGCGGGCTGCCGAGGCTCGATGTCCGTGAGGATTTCAAGGCTCGCATCGCTGCAATCGGGACAGCCGGTACGGAGAAAGTGCTGCCGGCGCCGGCGCCCGTCGCTCGAGTGCCGCCGGCACACAGAGCGGTGCACCGATTTGGCGCGTTCGACTGGCGCGCGCTGGCGGCGTCGATCATCGTTACCGCCGTGCTGGCCAGCGGTGCGACGCAATGGATGATGCTGAGCAGGGCGCCCGACAGCTTTGCCGCCGCGGTCGCCAGCGGCCATCGCCGCAGCCTGCTGGCAGCCAGCCCCGTGGACGTCGTCTCGTCGGACCGGCACACGGTCAAACCCTGGCTGGATGGCAGGGTCGGCCTGTCGCCGCCGGCACCTGACCTTGCCAGTGACGGCTTCGCGTTGCTCGGCGGCCGGGTCGAGGTGATCGCCGACCAGCCAGTGCCGGCACTGGTCTACAGGCACCGCGAGCACCTGATCACTCTCGTCGCCGCGCCCGAGGAAACCGGCTCGACAGCCGGACCGGTCGATCTTTCTGCTGGTGGCTTCTCGCTGGTCCACTGGAGCGACAGCGCCTTTTCCTACTGGGCGATTTCCGATACCGAACGGCCTGAACTTGACGACTTCGTCAACCGCTTCCGAGCAGCGGCCGCCCGATGACAGACCGACCCTGTCCATGTGCGTAGCCACGGAGACGGCACAAGCGGCTTTGCCGTTTCCGGCCATCCTTGCGGCTCCCCTCGATTTCAGCTAATGCGCGCTTTTGCCGCCGGAGAGCAGAAGCTTGGACGATCACCGCGCCGACGTCGCCATCATCATGGGCAGCCAGTCCGACTGGGCGACGATGCGCCACGCCGCCGAAACGCTGGAGGCGCTTGGAATTCCGCACAAGCGGCTGATCGTCTCGGCCCACCGCACGCCCGACCGGCTCTATGACTTCGCCAAGGGCGCCAAGGCGGCCGGCTACAAGGTGATCATCGCCGGTGCCGGCGGTGCGGCGCATCTGCCCGGCATGACGGCGGCGATGACGCCGCTGCCGGTGTTCGGCGTGCCGGTGGAATCAAAGACGCTGTCGGGCCAGGACTCGCTGCTATCAATCGTGCAGATGCCGGCCGGCATTCCGGTCGGCACTTTGGCCATCGGCAAGGCCGGCGCCGCCAACGCTGCCCTTCTGGCCGCCGCGGTGCTGGCGCTGAGCGACGAAAAGCTCGCCGCCCGGCTGGATAGCTGGCGCGCCGCGCAGACCGCCAAGGTGGCCGCCGAGCCCACGGACGCGCCGTGAGCCTGCCGGCGGGATCGAGCATCGGCATCATCGGCGGCGGCCAGCTTGGCCGCATGCTGGCGATGGCCGCGGCCCGCCTCGGCTACCGCATCGTCGTGCTGGAGCCGCAGCCGGATTGCCCGGCGGCACAGGTCGCCAACCGGCAGATCGTCGCCGCCTATGACGACGCGGCCGCGCTTAGCGAGCTGGCTGCGGCCAGTGCCGTCGTTACTTATGAATTCGAGAACGTACCGGTCGCGGCCGCCGCGGCACTTGCCTCTACGGTGCCGGTCTATCCGCCGGCACGCGCACTGGAAGTGGCGCAGGACCGGCTGGCGGAAAAGAAATTCCTCAACGGCACCGGCATACCGACCGCGGATTTCAGCCCCGTCGACAATGACGAGGAACTGACGGCTGCGCTGAAACAGTTCAACGGCAGCGGCATATTGAAGACGCGCCGCATGGGCTATGACGGCAAGGGCCAGCGTGTCTTCCGCAACATGGAAACAGGCGGCTTTGCCGGCACTTGCGAGGCGATGGGCAACGTGCCGTTGATCCTGGAATCCTTCGTCACCTTCGAGCGCGAGATTTCGGTGATCGCCGCGCGCGGCAGCGACGGCTCGCTCGCCGCCTACGATCCAGCGTGGAATGTCCATCGCAACGGTATTCTTCACAGCTCGACGCTGCCGGCCGGAGTAAAATCCGAGACGGCGGCTGCGGCTCAAACGGCGGCGGCAGAGATCCTTGCAGCGCTCGACTATGTCGGCGTCATCGGCGTCGAATTCTTTGTCCTTGCCGACGGTTCGCTGTTGGCCAACGAGATAGCGCCGCGCGTCCACAATTCCGGCCACTGGACGGAGGCCGCCTGCACCATCTCGCAATTCGAGCAGCACATCCGCGCCGTCGCCGGCCTGCCGCTGGGAAATCCCGCCCGGCAGTTCGACTGCGTGATGGAAAACCTGATCGGCGACGATGTCAGGCGCGTTCCTGAGCTACTCGCCGAGCCCGATCTGATGCTGCACCTCTATGGCAAGGCCGAGGCGCGGCCCGGCCGCAAGATGGGCCATTTTACGCGCGTGAGCCGCCGCAGCTAGAGCATGATCCCGAACCGAAGGTCCGCGCTAGCGAAAAGTGGAATCCGGATTTCGGAAAAGATCATGCTCAAACACAAAGTTAGAACCTACGCTTACTGGATTTCGCCGCTCTCGTCCTCGTCGGGGCTGGCGCAGCTAACATCGCCTTCCGCGCAGGTCGAATCGGCGGTGAGCTGCTTGGTGCGATCGTCGGTCAGCCGCGTCAGGCATTCCGATATCAGCATCGGATAGATCGAGCCGCCTTCGCTGTCCGCGGCCGAATAGCTGCATTCCGCGTCGCGAAAAGCGATCCAGGCGCGCTGCGCCGTCTGCAACAGCTTCCTGGCTTTTGCGTCAGTTCCGCCGATGATTTCCTGGTAGGCCTTGTTGAGCTTGGCGTCGGCGGATTTGTAGTCCGCGTCGGCGCAGATGTTCATCATCTGCTGGCTGTCGTCGTTGCGGTCGCATTCCTGCGCATAGGCAACAGAACCTGCCGCGAGGACGACAAGACAGGCGGACACAAGAATTCGGCGCATGACGATCTCCAATTCGCAACCGCATCATTCCAGCCGTCTCAAGCCTGCGCAACGCCAGTGACGGATATTTGATGATACGAAACGGTCCGTATCGTTTAGGCAACGCGCTTGCGGTTGACACGGGCAACGCTCCTCGTCTATGAGCCACGCACAGTTCAAAGGCGCGTCTGTGGGCGCGCCTTAATAATTCGGCCCGTGACCGGGCCCAGACCGACGGGCAAGACCATGAAAATCAAGAATTCGCTCAAGGCGTTGAAGGCGCGTCACCGCGACAACCAGCTGGTTCGTCGCAAGGGCCGCGTCTACATCATCAACAAGACCGCGCCGCGCTACAAGGCGCGCCAGGGTTGAGTTTTCGACGGAGGCTGCGCGCCTCCGTTCGCATGATACGACTCTCACGCTAAATTCAGTTTGACGATCCGGCGTCGGGGGCTAGATTCCCGCGATGCGGATTCTTTTTGCATTTTTCACGGCCTTCCTCGTTTCCGGCGCTGTCTCGCTGCCGGCGTGGGCTGAAGATCCGACCACAACTCCGCCGGCAGCACCTCCGGTCGTCAAGACGAAACAGGCGCGGCTCGATCAGCTGTTTGCCGATCTCAAGCGCGAACGCAATGAAAAGGCGGCCGAGCGCATCGCCGGACGGATCGGCAGCGAGTGGTCCCAGTCGGGCAGCGCCTCTATCGACCTGATGATGCAATGGTCGCAGAAGGCGATCGAAAACCAGAAATTCGATGTTGCACTCGATTTCCTCGATCAGGTTGTGACTTTGCAGCCGACCTATGCGGAAGGCTGGAACCGGCGCGCCACTGTTCATTTCATGATGAAGAACTACGGGAAGTCGATGGCGGACATCGACCGCACCCTGCAGCTCGAACCACGCCATTTCGGCGCGCTTTCGGGCCTGGCTCAGATCATGGCCGAAACCGGCCACAAGCAGTCGGCACTTGAGGCCTGGCAGCGCGTGCTCGGCATCTACCCAATGATGCGCAGCGCCCAGGACCAGGTCGCCGCACTTTCCGAGGAGCTTGCCGGCGAAGGCATTTGAGACCAGTAAGGGAGTAGGGGGAATAGGGTAGTATGTGAGAGGTGCAGATTGCACTGTGGAACACATGCGCCCTACTCCCCTACTCCCCTACTCCCCTATAGGCCCGATCTATGCCGTTTGCTTCTGTGACGAGTTTCTCCACAAGGGCGGCGGCCGGCATCTCCCGCAGCTTCGCAACGCCCTGCCCGGCCCAAGTGGGCAAGAAGTCAGCCCGCTTGCTTTCATCCTTTGCCATCGAAAGCGGCATGACCAGACTCGCCTGCAGCGGAAACGCCAACGCTGCATCTTCCTCACCAGCCATTTCCATCACAAACCGGTTGCGCACCACGCGCGCTGGGCGGCCAGTGAAGCAGCGAGTCACCGACGTGCTCTCGTCGTTGGCCGAGCGCAATGCTACGCGATAGACTGGCTGCACATTGGCTTCAGGACAGGCCAGGAAAGCCGTGCCGATCTGCACACCAGATGCACCAAGTGCAAAGCTGGCAGCAATGCCGCGACCGTCGAAGATACCGCCGGCGGCAATTACAGGCACCCGCACGGCATCAACAATCTGCGGTACGAGTGCCATAGTGCCGGCTGTGCCGATAGCAGGGTCGCCAGTGAATGTGCCGCGATGCCCACCCGCCTCGTATCCCTGGGCGATAATGGCGTCCACCCCTCCTGCCTCAAGCTGGCGCGCTTCCGAGACGGTGGTGGCCGAACACAAGACAGTACAGCCGGCCGCCTTCAACTGCTGCACAATTGCGGTGTCGGGTAGACCGAAGTGGAAGCTGACCACCTTGGGGCGCAGCTCGAGCACAATTTCGAGACGCTCACGATCGAAGGTGGGGAAGGGCTCGCCCGGCTCGGGCACCGGTCCGAGGCCGACCTCCTCATAGGAGCCGCGAAGGCGGTCTCGCATACTTTGGGCTGCCGCATCATCGTGTATCGGCGCCGGGTGCGCAAAGAAGTTGACGTTGATCGGACGATTGGTGGCGTGCTGTGTCGCCGTGAGCTGCTCGCGGATAGCCGCCGCAGGCAGAATGCCGCATCCGAGCGAGCCAAGCGCCCCGGCATTGCTGACTGTCGCCGCCAGTTCCGGCGTGGTGATGCCGCTCATCGGCGCCTGGATTATCGGGTGCTCAATGCCGAGGAGTTCCAGAAGATCAGTGCGCATCCACATTGGATCACCCTCCTCTTTCTCCCAGGAGAGATTACCTTAACTGACTTCCAGCTCAAGATCGGATAGGGCCTTCGAACCGCTTCACGGCCGGCCACAGGCTGATGCAAGCTGGCGGAGTTCGGCGTTGATCGCAGCCCAACTGCCGTCAATGCACCGGGCCGCCGCGTTTACGACGCGCCATGCAGCCGGCCTATCCGGCAGCCGCGGCCGACATTAGCGGCCGACTTCCGATCCGACATAGGCGATGCGCAGCATGTTGGTCGAGCCCGGCGTCCTCAACGGCACGCCGGCCGTGATGATGACGCGGTCGCCCGGCTTGCCGAAACCTTCATCGAAGGCGATGCGGCAGGCGCGGTCGACCATGTCGTCGAGGTCGCTGGCGTCGGGGGAAACGACACAATGCGTGCCCCACAACAGCGACAGCCGCCGCGCCGTGTTGAGGATCGGCGACAGCGCCACGATCGGCACTTGCGGCCGCTCGCGCGCGGCGCGCAAGCCGGTCGTGCCGGACGCGGTATAGGTGATGATCGCCGACAGCTTCAACGTCTCGGCTATTTCGCGGGCGGCGAGCGAGATCGCGTCGGCTCCGGTCGCTTCCGGTTCCGAGCGTTGCGCGTTGATAATGCCGGCATAGGTCGGGTCGGTTTCGACCTTGGTGGCGATCCGGTTCATCATCGCCACCGCCTCGACCGGATAGGCGCCGGCGGCGGACTCCGCCGAAAGCATGATCGCGTCGGCGCCTTCAAACACGGCGATCGACACGTCCGACACCTCGGCCCGCGTCGGCACCGGCGCGGTGATCATCGATTCCAGCATCTGCGTGGCGACCACCACCGGCTTGCCGGCACGGCGCGCGGCGCGGGTGATCTGCTTCTGAATGCCAGGCACGGCTTCGAGAGGCATCTCGACGCCGAGATCGCCGCGGGCGACCATCAGCGCATCCGAAAGCTCGATGATCTCGGCCAGCCGGGCGACGGCCTGCGGCTTTTCGATCTTGGCCATGATCAGCGCCCGGCCGCGTGCGATCTTGCGCGCTTCGGCCAGGTCCTCGGGCCGCTGCACGAAGGACAGCGCCACCCAGTCGACGCCGGTCGCCAGAACCGCGTCGAGATCCCGGCGGTCCTTTTCCGTCAGCGCGCCGACCGGCAGGTCGGTGTCGGGCAGGCTGACGCCCTTCTTGTCGGAAATGGTGGTGCCGGCGACGACGGTGCAGACGATCGCCTTGCCGTTGCTGCTGACCGCCTTGAGCTCGAGCTTGCCGTCGTCGATCAGCAGGCGATGACCAGCCTCGACCGAACGCAGGATTTCGGGATGCGGCAGGTAGACCCTCGTCGAATTGCCGGGCTCGGGATTGTCGTCGAGCGTGAAGGTCTGACCGACGGTCAGCACCTCTTTGCCGTTGGCGAACTTGCCGACGCGCAGCTTTGGCCCTTGCAGGTCGGCGAGAACGCCGATCGGCCGGCCGACCGCCTCCTCGACGGCACGAATGCGGCCGACAAGCGTCCGCATCAATTCATGGTCGGTGTGGCTCATATTAATGCGGAACACGTCGGCGCCGGCTTCGAACAGCTTCTTCAGCATCTCCTCGGACGAGGAGGCCGGACCGATGGTGGCGAGGATCTTGACCTTGCGGCTGCGTCTCATTGACTGTTTGTTCCCGGGGCGGCTGGAGCGCCATCCGTTGCGGGCTCGTCAGTCAGCTGGACCATCCAGCTTGCCTGCTCGCCCGTGTCATATTCCTGGAATCCGGCGCGCTGAAAGCCCCGGGCGACGCAATCGGTAACGCCGGCGATCTTGAACTCTTTTTCGGCCACGCACATGTTGATCGGGCCATCCCAGCGTCCGCCGCGCTCGGCGTCTTCTGCATAAAGATAGTAAAACCTTGATGACAACGGTCCCTCGATCAGCGTCTTGCAGCTCGATCCTTCGATGTGCCACCAGCCTTCGGTGATCCAGCCGGCCTTGGCGCGATAGCCGATGCCGACACCGACCAGGTTCTGCGTGGCGTTGCAGACCCGGAAATCGGCCCGTGCCGGCGAGGCCGAAATCACCGCGAAAAGAGCCATGGCCGGTACCAGGAGCGGCATGGCCAAGGCGTGGCGCACACGCAGCCTGCCGGCGAAACCCATCCTGAAACCCCTCAAGAACCACATTTGCATCTCTCAACGCCCCTTTTCGGAAAAGTCCGTACGCATGTCAACGCGCCGATCTGTCCAATTCCAATCGATTTAGAAGGCTCTGGCGCGCTTGCGGTCGCCCCTGCTCAGTTTTTTGGCAGAAACCGTGGCCAAACAACGGCATTGCGCAAGCGTTCTCTTCGTGGAATGACGATACCACCCTCCCCGAAAGCCAGCGAACAGACCTTTCCCGCCAATGACCCGATCCACAGTTTTCGCGCCTTTCGATATCGTCGAAGGCGATCGCAAGCGCGGCATGGTGCTTCTGGCCGATCACGCCCGCCGCGACCTGCCGGAGGAGTATGGCAGTCTCGGCCTGCCGGCGGCGGAGTTCGACCGCCACATCGCCTACGACATCGGCGTCGAGACTGTAACCCGCGAACTCGCAAGTCTGCTCGGCGTTCCGGCCGTGCTTGCCAATTTTTCGCGACTGCTGATCGACCCCAATCGCGGCGAAGACGATCCAACGCTGATTCGTCAGCTCTATGACGGCACCATCATCCCGGGAAATTATCCCATTGCCCCGGAGGAGCGCGAAAGACGGCTGGACCGCTTTTACCGCCCCTATCATGATGCCGTCAGCGCCATGATCGCCTCTGTGGCGCGAGCATCCGCGCAGGCACCCTTCATCTTTTCGGTGCATTCCTTCACACCGACCATGCAGGGATTCGTGCGGCCGTGGCACGCCGGCATATTGTGGGACCTGGACGACCGCGTTGCGCGGCCGCTGATCGACATACTCGCCGAGGACAAGAGCCTCATCGTCGGCGACAACGAACCCTATGACGGCGCACTGCGCGGCGATACCATGTTCAGGCACGCCATCGTCAACGGCTTTGCCCATGCGCTGCTCGAGGTCCGCCAGGACCTGATCGCCGACCGCAAGGGTGCCCTCGCCTGGGCCGAACGGCTGGCGCCGGTCGTTGACGCGATAGATCGACGTGCCGATATACATGCGGTGAAAATATTCGGCTCTCGCACCGGGCCGGTATGATGAGGCCCAAGGGAGGCCAACATGACATGACCGAACTCAGCGACGAACAAAAGCGCGATTTCGAAGCCGCTGCCTTCCGCCGGCTGGTCGCGCATCTGCGCGAGCGTTCCGACGTACAGAACATCGACCTGATGAACCTCGCCGGCTTCTGCCGCAACTGCCTGTCCAACTGGTACCGCGATGCGGCGCAAGCCGAAGGTGTCGAACTCAGCAAGGAACAGTCGCGCGAGATCATCTACGGCATGCCCTATGCCGAGTGGCAGGCACTGAACCAGGTCGAAGCCTCCGACGCCAAGAAGGCCGAGTTCGAGGCAAGGCGCCCTAGGGATCACTAGGGAGGACGCCGTGCCTAAGATTGACGTTGCCGACGTGCCCGGACGCAAGGGCTCATCCTATCCACCGCCGTTCGATGCACCCTGTGCCGAACGCGTGCGCCAGCGGCTAGGCAACGCAGGCGGGCTCACCGACTTCGGCATCAATCTCATGCGCCTGCCGCCGGGCAACTGGTCGAGCCAGCGCCACTGGCATTCGCACGAAGACGAATTCGTCTACGTGCTTGAAGGCGAGCTGACGCTCGTCGAAGATGCCGGCGAGACGGTGCTGCGCGCCGGTGATTGCGCGGCCTTTCCGAAAGGATCAGGCAACGGCCATCACATGATCAATAAATCGGGCGGGATGGCGATCTATCTCGAAGTCGGTTCGCGCTGGCCCGACGACGTCGCCACCTGCTCCGACATCGACATGATGAGCACCAACGCTGACGGCCGGTTTGTGCACAAGGATGGCGCGTCTTATCTCGAGCCGTAGGGATTTCGGAGTGGACCGCCGAGATGGTTGGCCGACGCGAGAGGACGTAGCGTCTGGTCCAAGCACTTTCGGCGAAGAGCGCTTGACTGTGAATTGAATCGATCTAATTTGCCGCGC
Source organism: Mesorhizobium sp. M0664 (assembly GCF_040320565.1). Taxonomy (NCBI): domain Bacteria; kingdom Pseudomonadati; phylum Pseudomonadota; class Alphaproteobacteria; order Hyphomicrobiales; family Phyllobacteriaceae; genus Mesorhizobium; species Mesorhizobium sp. M0664. Next base: position 112,105 of record NZ_JAMYPW010000004.1, on the reverse strand, counting down.
AACGCCATTTCCGGACCGGATTCTACCCAATGGACGCGCAGAAAATCACGCAGATCGCGATTCGTGGACGCTGGGCAGTGGCCGGCATCTTCCTTGCCAACGGCTTCTTGACCGGCAGTTGGGCGCCGCAGATCCCGGTGTTCCTGACGCGACTCGACATTTCGAGGTTCACGCTCGGCTTGCTGATTCTGTTGTTCGGTGCCGGCGCCGTCACTGCCATGACCTGGTGCGGCCATCTGATCTCGAAGCATGGCTCGCGCACGGTGCTGCGCTGGTTCGGACTTGCCGGCAGCTTCGGCCTTTTGGTTGTGGCTCTGGCCCCCAACGTGCCCCTTGCAGCCATCGCCATGTTCATCTTCGGCGGTTCGATCGGCGGCATGGACGTCGCCATGAATGCCAATGCAGTGGCAGTCGAACGGCGGCTGTCCCGTGCCATCATGTCGTCCTCGCACGGCTTCTGGAGCCTTGGCGGTTTCGCTGGCGGCGCTTTGGGCGGTTTCGCCATCCAGAACTACGGTCACCTCGCCCATGCGACAGTGGTGACGGCTCTTGCCTTTGCCGTAATCGCCGTTGCGATCCGCTACCTGATCGCCGAGGACAAGCACCCGGTCGCCGAGCACCACAAATTCGCGCCGCCGGCAAACCCGCTGGTCTATCTGGTCGGACTTATGGCGCTGCTGACGATGATCTCCGAAGGCGCGGTACTCGACTGGGCAGCGCTGTATCTCCGGCAGGAACTCGGCGCCGATCTTGCCGTCGCAGGCCTGGCCTATGCCGCCTTTTCCGGTGTCATGGCCGTCATGCGCTTCCTCGGCGATGGCGTCCGCAACCGTTTCGGTGCCGTTACGACGTTGCGCGCCTCGGCCCTTGCCGCTGCTGCCGGCATGCTGGTGGCCGGGCTGGCTCCCTCGCCTTGGCTGGCCATTGCCGCCTTTGCCTTTTGCGGCCTCGGCATTGCCAACATGGTGCCGATCATCTTTTCGGCCGGCGGCAACCAGGAGGGCATGGCGTCCGGCACCGGCATGAGCGTCGTCACCACAATGGGTTACTCAGGCATTCTGGTGGCGCCGTCGGCGATCGGCTTCATCGCCGAGCACTCGAGCTTCGGCCCGATCTTCGTCGCTCTGTCCGGGCTGCTGGTCGTCGTGCTGGTGATGGCCGGCCTCGCTCACCGTGCCGAATTCGCTGCCGAGCCTGCACCGGCTGAATAGCGCTTGAACTCTTCGTAGAGGAAATCCGCCGCCAATGGCCGCCTCGGCCGCACGGTGGCCAAGGCCTTCATCGATGCCGGCTACGATGTCCGTGCCATCACCCGCAGCGGCAAGGTGCCGGCCGAGCTCAAAGGCGCCACGGCGATCGCCGGCGACGCGCTCGACCGTGCTGCGCTGATCCGCGCGACCGAAGGCGTCGATATCATTTTCAACGGCCTCAACCCGCTCTACACCGACTGGAGCAAATGCCTGCCGATGGCCGAGAATGTGATGGCTGCCTGCCGGGCGAACGGCGCGCTGCATCTCTTCCCGGGCACCGTCTACTATTACGGCTCGCAGATGCCGGCGGTGATCGCCGAAGACACGCCGTTTCGCCCGACGACGGAAAAGGGCCGTATCCGCGTCGCCATGGAAGATCTGTTTCGCCGCGAGGCTGATGCAGGTCTGGTGCGCACGATCCTGCTGCGCGCTGGTGATTTCTTCGGCGGCACCGGCAGCGGATCGTGGTTCGATCTGGTTGTTGCCGCCAAGATGACCAAGGGCGTCTATACCGCCCCAGGGCCGGTCGATCTCGTGCATGAATGGGCCTATCTGCCCGACCTGGCCAAGGCCTTCGTCGGGCTGGCTGACAATCTCGACAAACTCGGCTTCTACGAGGCGCTGAACTTTCCCGGCCATGCGGTGACCGACCTGCAGATCAAGGCGGCCGCGGAGAAGGCGCTCGGGCGCTCGCTGAAACTGACGTCGATGCCGTGGTGGGTGCTGCGTGCCGGCGGCCCGTTCGTGGCGATGTGGCGCGAGATCGTTTCGATGTCCTATCTCCGCTTCGAGCCGCACCGGCTGGTTTCAGGCAGGCTGGAAAGCGTTATCGGTACGATCCCGCACACGCCGCTGGAAAATGCAGTGTCGAAAGCGCTCGAGGATATCGGCATCGCCACGATCAAAACGACGCAAAAAGTTGCCTGACAACAAACCAAAAAAAGGCGGATGGCCTCACGGTCATCCGCCGCTGGTCGGGGAGGAAGGTTGCGCTCAGATCCGGCCCATCAACAGCAGCACCAGGACAACGATCAGGATGACGCCGACGATGCCTGATGGTCCGTAACCCCAGGACCGCGAATGCGGCCACGCCGGAACCGCGCCGATCAGAATAAGAATAAGGATAATGATGAGAATGGTGCTGATCGTCATCAGAAAATCCTCGCTTTGAGGTTGCAATGACGGAACAATGCAGAAGGCCGCCCATTGTTCCCGGGCGGCCTTGCTTGATCAGGACCGCGATCCGGACTCTATTCGGCGGCCTTCGGGAAGGCGATCGCCGGTTCGGCGCCCAGATCGGCGTCCAGGCCTTTCGACGGGGTTTCGGCCTTGCGACGCCCGAACAGGCGGCTGAACCAGCCCCGACGCGCACCGGGTTTGACCTTGGCGCGAGTGAACACCATCAGCATCGACGGCGTCACCACCAGCGTCAGCACGGTGGCGAAGGACAGCCCGAAGACGATCGCCGAGGACAGCGAAATCCACCATTGCGTCGACGGCGCGTTGATCGTCGTCTCGTGATGAAAGATTTCGAGGCCGAGGCCGAAGGCGATCGGCAGCACGCCGAGGATCGCCGACACCGCCGTCAGCACCACCGGGCGGGCACGCTCGCGGCAGGTCTGCAGAACGGCCTCGTATTTGTCCCAGCCCTCTTCGCGCAACCGGTCATAGGTGTCGATCAGCACGATGTTGTTGTTCACCACCACCCCGGCCAGCGCGATGACACCGATGCCCGACATGACGATGCCGAATGCCTCTCCCGTCAGCAGCAGCCCGAGGAACACGCCGATCGTCGCCATGACCACGCAGGACAGCACCAGCCAGACGCTGGTGAACTTGTTGAACTGCGCCAGAAGCACGATGAAGATCAGGAAGATCGCCGCACCGAAGGCTTTGCTGAGGAAGGCACCAGCCTCCGCGCTGTCCTCATTCGAACCGGCAAGCTTCCAGCGAATGCCGCTGCCGAGGTTCATGTCGGCGACAGCTTTGGTGACCTCCTGCTGGACGGCAGCCACCTGGGCGCCGGCGGCGACGTTGGCCTGGACGACGACCGTTCGCGCACCGTCGATGCGGTTGAGGATACCGACCGTCGGCTCCGGCTTGCGCACGACGAAGTTCGAGATCGGCACCGAGCCTTGCGCGGTCTGCACCCTGAGTTCGTCGAGCGTCGACAGCGTGCGCCGATCCTCGGGCAGGCGCAGCCTGATGTCGACTGCATCGTCGGCGCCGGCGGGCCGGTACTCGCTGAGCTTCAGCCCGTTGGTCACCAATTGCACGACCGTCCCGACCGCGGTTGGGCTGATGCCGTACTGCGCCGCCTTGGCGCGATCGACCTCGAGCGCCCAGTCGACGCCGGGCGGCGCCAGGCCGTCGGAAATATCGATGACGCCGGGCACCTTGGCTATGCGCGCGGCGACGGCGCGGGCCTTGTCGTCAAGGCCCTTCGGATCGACGGCCGAAAGCCTGATCTGGATCGGCTTGCCGGTAGGCGGGCCGGCTTCCGGCACGCGAACCTCGACGTCAACACCGGGAATGCCGGCCATAACGCCGCGCAGTTCGTCCAGGATTGAGTTCGCCGATTTACGCTCGCGCCAGTCGACGAATTCGTACTGGATCACGCCAACCACGTCTTCCGGAACATCCTGGCCGCCGCCCTGCGTCTTGCCGACGCGGGTATAGACAGACTTCACGCCCGGCCAACCGAGCAGGCGATTTTCCGCGGTCTTGGTGGCCGAGTCCATTTCGGCAAGCGAAAGATTGCCGCGGGCGTGGACGTAGAGCAGGCCGTAGTCAGGCTCGACATTCGGGAAGAATTCGACGCCGGCGCCGAATTTCGAATAGGCGTAGCCGACGCCGAACAACAGCGCCACAGTGAGGACAAGCACGGTGATGGGATAATGCACCGCCTGCTTGACCACGGCCATGTACCAGCCGTCGCGATTGTCGTCGGGGTGATGGGCCGGCGCCTTGGCAAATATCGCGCCCAGCGTCGGCGCGAAGACCAGCGCATAGAGCATCGAGGCCGAGAGCGTCACGATCAGCGTGATCGGCATGTACTTCATGAAGTCGCCGATAATGCCCGGCCAGAACAACAGCGGCGAGAAGGCGGCAATGCGCGTCATCGTCGCCGCGATGACCGGGCCGGCCATGCGCTTGGCGGCAAGCGCGAACGCTTGCTCCTTCGGCATGCCCTCGCTCATGCGTCGCTCGGCGAATTCGGTGACGATGATGGCGTCGTCGACCAGCATGCCGACCGCCAGGATGAGGCTGAACAGCACGATCATGTTGATCGTGTAGCCCATCATTGCCAGCAACAGGATGCCGATCAGGAAGGATGATGGGATGGCCAATCCGATCAGCAGCGAGGCACGGCCAGACAGCGCGTAGAGAATGACGATGAACACCAGGATGACGGCGATCATCACGTGGTTCTGCAGGTCGCCGAGCAACTGGTTCACGAAGACCGACTTGTCTTGCGTGTAGGTGACGTGCATGCCCTCCGGCATCGTCTTGATGAAGGCGTCGGACACCTCCCTGACCTTGCCAATCGTATCGATCAGGTTGGAGCCGATGCGCTTCTTCACCTCGATGGCGATCGCCGGCTTGCCGTCGAGGCGGGTGACCGTCTCGGCGTCCTTGAATGTGGAGCGGATGGTGGCAATGTCCTTGGCCTGCACCACCGCATTGGGGCCGGCGACGACCGGAAGCGCCGCCACATCCTCTGGTGTCTCGATAAGCGAGGGCACCTTGACCGCGTATTTGCCCTCGGATCCTTCGATGTTGCCGGCGGCGACAAGACTGTTGGAAGCGCCGACCGCACCGATCAACTGGTCGAGCTGCAGCCCGTAGGAAGACAGCTTCATCGGATCGATGACCACTTCGACGAGGTCGTCGCGCGCACCCTGCAGCGAGCCCTCGAGCACGCCAGGCACTTCCTCGATGCGGTCGCGCAGCTCGCGCGCCGCCGCCGTCAGCACACGCTCAGGCACCTCGCCCGACAGCGTCACGACCAGGACGGGGAACTCGGAGATGTTGACCTCGGAGACCACGGGCTCCTCAGCCGCTTGCGGCAGGTCGGCCTTGCCGTCCTGCACCTTGCTGCGCGTGTCCTGCAGCGCCGTGGCGAGATCCGTCTGTGGCTGGAATTCAACGAGCACATAACCGCCGCCCTGGAAGGCGGCCGAGCGCATCTCCTTGAGGCCTTTCAGGCTCTTCAGCTTGGCTTCCATCGGCCGCAGCAGGAGGCGCTCGGAGTCTTCCGGCGAGATGCCCTGGTAGATCAGACTGACATACATCATCGGAATCGGAACGTCGGGTTCCGCTTCCTTCGGCGTCGACTGGTAAGCGACCGCACCAGCAAGGATGAGAAAGACCAGGACCGAAATGGTCAGCCGGGCATTGCTGATTGCAAGTTTGACGATGTCCATGATTACTGCGTCCCGGTCGTCGCTTCGCCCAACAGCTTTTGGATGGTCGCCTGGTCGGCTTCGACCGGCTTGACCACTTCGCCTTCCTTCACCAGTTCCTGGCCGGCGACGATGATGCGGGCGTCGGCCGGAATGCCGCCGAGCACCAGGCCGGTCGGCGTGTCGTCGACCAGGTCGATCGGGAAGAACACGACCTTGTCGTCCTTGTCGACGGCGCGAATGCCGAGATCGCCCTTGTCGCCGAGCGTCACCACCGAGCGCGGCAGCATGACGGCGTCGGTCGGCTGGGCGCTGAGCGCAATTTCTGCCGTCATGCCGGCCGGTACGGAACCATCGGCGTTGGGGATGGCGACTTCGACGCGGAAGGTACGGGTTGCCGAAGATGCATCGCGGCTGATGTAGCGCACCGTGCCCTCGACATTCTGGCCGCTGACCAGACGCACATCGGCCTTGTCGCCGATCTTCAGATAGCCGAGATCGCGTTCGCTGACTTCGCCGCGGGCGATCACCGGATCGAGCTTCAGAATGGTCGCCACCTCGCCGCCCTGCATCACGGAACTGCCAAGCTCCACCGGTACCCGGTCGATAACGCCGTCGAAGGGCGCCTTCACCTCGTTGCGGTCGAGTTCGGCTTGCGCTGCGTCCAGTAGCGACTTGGCCAGCGTCAGGTTGGAGCGGGCTGTGTCGAGCTGCAACTTGGGCAGATTGCCGGTTTTCATCAGCCCCAGGGCCGCAGCCAGCTCTGCCTCACGTTGCACGACAAGCTGCTTGGCATTGTCGACCGCCGAGATTTTTTCCTCGGCGGCAAGCATCAGGATCAGGTCGCCGGTCTTGACGTGCTGGCCCTGCTTGACCGGCAGCTTGTCGATGACGCCGGCGACGCGTGTCGCCAGGACGGCGCGCTTGTCGGCTTCGGTCAGTCCGGAAATGCGGATAGCGCGTGCATAGGTGCGCCGCGGCGGGGCTATGACCGCGACCGTGCGCAACGGCGCCTTGGGCTGTTCCGCCTCGGCGGTCCCCGGCTTGGCAGCCCCCTGTTTACCAGTTTGGGGCTTGCCTGCGTCGGCTGCCTTGGGCTGCTCGACCTCTCCTGCCTTGGGCTTGTTGTCGGCGGACGCGCTGCCGACGGACGAGAACTCGCCTGTCGCCATCCAGCCGGCGAACCCGATGAGCACAACAATGGCTGCAAGCTTGTGAAACCTGAATTTCGGCATCGTCATTTTTTCCAGTGCGCGGGGTTCGGCCAGGCCGCATCTTCTACTTGGGGCGCGTCGCCGATATGGGTGCGCGCGAGGCCGTATTCAAATTGCCGTGATCGGCGAAGCGCGCTTCTACCTCAAAGTTGCATCGCAATATAGTCAGAAAAGTTGATGGATTGTTGCTTTGTCCGCAAAGATGCGGCCGCAGCATCGGCTGTTGATTGCCAAAACAGCGGCATGGCAGCAAGTGTCAGGATGATTGGACAGATTGCGAATGCCATCTGCTTTGCGAAGCAGCTAGGCCGGACGGCGGGCGGCCTAGGGCTGCTTGCGCGCCGCAAGAAACTCCTTGACCCGCCGACCCGGCGCCGGCCCGCGCAAAGGCTTCAAGCCGTCGTCGAGTTCGCCGGACAGATCGATCGTCGGCCGCTTGCCGACGGCGTCATAATTTTCTTCCAGCCAATCACTGGCTGCGGTGCGGCCGAGGTCGCGCAGATAGGCAAGGAACGCCCATTCGGCATTGACCTTGGACGATGCCGACAGATCCTTGAACGCTTCGTCGGCATCGATGCGGTGCATGCGGATGTCGCGATATTCGCCGTGCGGCAATCGGCCGGCGGCGATCAGTTCCTTGACGAAGGCGATCGAGCGGAATTCGCGCAACAGCCCGGCGTTGAAGGTGATCTCGTCGATGCGGTTCTGGATCTCATTGGCGCTCTTCGGCGTTCCCTCGCGGACCACCGGATTGATCTGCACCAAAAGCACGTCCTCGGTGGCCGCCGTCTTGAAGAACGGGAACAGTGCCGGGTTGCCGCCATAACCGCCATCCCAATAGGGCACGCCCTTGATCTCGACGGCACGGAACAATTGCGGCAAGCAGGCCGACGCCATCACTGTGTCGAGGTCGATCTCGCCGTCCGAGAAGACCCGCAACTGGCCGGTCTCGACATTGGTAGCGGAAATGAACAGTTCCATCGACTTGCAGGCGCGCACATTGTCGAAATCGATCTCACGTTCGACCACGTCGCGCAGCGGATTGATGGCGAGCGGATTGGCGACATAGGGCGAAAATACCCGAGACATCGTATCGAACAGGAAATAGCCGGGCGTGTTCTCGATCGACCAATTGCCCCAGGCGACGTCCCAGGGCATGCGCTGTACCGGGCTGAAGCGGCCCTTTGCCGCCACCGCACGCCAGAAATCGTCGAGCTTCCGCCGCGCGCCCTCGACACCGCCGCGGACAAAGCCGTCGGCCAGCGCCACGGCATTCATGGCGCCGGCGCTGGTGCCCGAAACCGCCGTTATGTCGAGGCGCCCGTCCTCGAGCAGCCGATCGAGCACGCCCCAGGAAAACGCCCCGTGCGAGCCGCCGCCTTGCAGCGCGACATTGATCTTCTTTGGCTCTTCCGCCTTGCCGTTTTTCGGCATGGCGTGGCCCTTGACCGCTGGAAGCCTCACTAAGCGGTCCAGCCGCCGTCGACAGAGATGTGCGTGCCGTTGATCTGCGCCGCCGCATCCGAGCATAGGAACACCGCGGCCGCCGCAACCTGCTCGACGGTGACGAACTCCTTGGTAGGCTGCCTGTCGAGCATGACCTCACGGACCACCGTCTCGCGGTCCATCTTGTTGGCCTTCATCTGGTCGGGGATCTGCGCCTCGACCAGCGGCGTCAGCACATAGCCCGGACAAATGGCATTACAGGTGATCTTGTCGCGCGCCAGCTCCAGGGCGACAGTCTTGGTCAAGCCCATAATGCCATGCTTGGCCGAGACATAGGCCGACTTGAACGGCGAAGCGACAAGGCCGTGGGCCGAGGCGACGTTGACGATCCGGCCGCCACCGGCCTGTTTCATCAACGGGATGGCGGCTGCGATGGTGTGGAAGGCCGATGACAGGTTGATGGCGATGATCGCATCCCATTTCTCGATCGGGAAGCTTTCGACCGGCGCGACATGCTGGATGCCGGCGTTGTTGACCAGGATGTCGACCGAGCCGAATGCCTCGGCTGCCTTCGCCACCAAAGCCCGGCACTCGGCCGGCTTCGACATGTCGGCCTTGACGTAGACGGTCTTCACCACGTGGTGCTTCGCGATCGCGTCGGCGATGGCGTGATCGTCGGCGGTGTCGGAAAAGGAATTGACGACGACGTTGCAGCCTTCGGCCGCGAGCGCGTGGGCAATGGCCAGGCCGATGCCCGAGGTGGAACCGGTGACGATGGCGGTTTTTCTGGCGGTCAAGGCGGCTTTATTCCTTTCGAGGCGGGCTCCCGTGAACCATGCTGCACTGCAACATATAGGCTCTCTGTCACCCAAGAACAGCGGATGTGTGGAGCAATGACATGAAATTTTTGTCATGTAGACCTCTCTCGTCCCGACGAGAGAGGTGTTCGGCACCGGCTGTTGCGACCGGTTTTCGCAAGTATGCGAGGGAAAAATCCTCAGGCGACGAGGTCCGGCACCGGCCCGATATAGCGCGACTGCGGCCGGATCAGCCGTCCGCTCGTCTGCTGCTCGCGCGCATGGGCAATCCAGCCGGCGACGCGCCCGGCAGCAAAGACGTTGGTGAACGCCTCTTTCGGAAAGCCCGCCGCTTCCAGCAGGAGCGCTGTGAAGAACTCGACATTGGTCTGGAGCGAGCGCGACGGCTTGGCGATGCGGAGCACTTCGAGCGCCGCCTGCTCCACGCTTTCGGCAAAGGCCAGCCGGTGGCCGCTTTCGCCCCTGGCGCCGAGCTGGCGCACCACCGCTTTCAGCACGTCGGCACGCGGATCGCGCACGCGATAGATGCGATGCCCGAAGCCCATGATGCGGCGGCCACGCGCGATCTGGCTACGCAGCCAGCCGGCGGCGTCGCCATGCGCCTCGATCGCATCCAGCATCTCGATCACCGGACCTGGCGCGCCGCCATGCAGCGGCCCCTTGAGCGCTCCGAGCCCGGCCAGCACCGCCGAAGTAAGCCCGGCCTGCGTTGAAGAGACCACGCGCGCGGCGAAGGTCGATGCGTTGAGGCCATGGTCGCAAACCGTCACGAAATAGGCATCGAGCGCCTTCGCCAATTTAGGCGAGGCCGCAATGCCGGTCAGCATCCGCAGCATGTCGGCGGCATGATCGGCCTTGCTATCGGGCGCAATCGGGCGTTCGCCGCGCTGCAAGCGCAGCAAGGCCGGCGTCAGCACGGCAGGTGCCGCAACCAGCCGCAGCGCGTCCGACAATTTGTCACCATCCGGCAGCAGGGCAATACCGGCGCGCATCGCGCTGTAGATATCGACGGATGTGAGAAACGGCAGCAAGGGTTTGATCTGCTCGAACACTTCGCTGCGCGCCCGACCGATCGCGTTCGCCAGCTCCCTGCCGTCGGGAAGATCGTCGAAAAAGCCGTCGAACAGCAGATGAACCACCTCGGCGTATTTCCAGCGACCTGCCAGTTCGGGCAACGAATGGCCCCGGATGGTCAGGCGGCCACCAAGACCGTCGACATCGGAGAGCACCGTTTCCGCCGCCACAACATCATCGAGCCCATTCGCCATCGGTTTTCTCCTTGACCCTTTCCGGGTGGTAGATAAGGGTTGGTGACTGGACCATCAATCTTGATCAATGGAATCAACATGACAAGGCTGACATGACGGAGTGGCTGACGCGGGACGAAGCCCTGAAGCGTCTCAAGGTGCGAGCCCAGACCCTCTATGCCTATGTCAGCCGCGGGCGCATCGGCGTGCGGCCGGACCGGGCGGATCCACGCCGCAGCCAGTATCGCGCCGACGACATCGCGGCGCTGGCGAGTCGCCGGGCTCGTGCCGAAATCCGCAGGCAATCGCCGAAAGTGCAATTGCCTGGGGTGAGCCGGCGATCGCCACCACGATCTCGACCGTTTTGCATGGCCGCCTTGTCTATCGCGGCCAGGATGCGGTTGCTCTCTGCGAGGCTGCCACGCTGGAGCAGACGGCAAACCTGCTTTGGGCATCTGACGCACCGGTGTCGTTCGTCTCGGCGAGCCGCCATGGCAACGGCGCAACTGGCCGGCCGGCTGCCTTCGCGGAATTGGCCGCGTTGGCGGCCAACGGCCGGCCTTCGCTCGGCCGAAGATCGGCTTCGCTCAACCACGATGCGGCCGGCGCCATCGCCGCTTTGGCCCAGGCGCTCGGCGCGATTCCCGGAACTGGTGCCGTGCACGAAAGGCTGGCGCGGGGATGGTCGCTCGATGCGGCCGGCGCAGACTTGATCCGCCGCTCACTGGTACTGTTGGCCGATCACGAATTGAACGCATCGACCTTCGCCGCACGGGTCGCCGCGTCCACCGGCGCACCTGTTTCGGCCTGCCTGCTTGCCGGCCTCGCCACGCTCTCCGGGCCGCGTCATGGCGGCGCCGCGGAGGCGGTCATGATGCTGGCGGAAGATGCGCAGAGATTGGGGCCGGACGCGGCTGTCGGACGCTGGCTCGGTCACGACAGGCCGCTGCCCGGATTTGGCCATCCGCTTTATCCCGACGGCGATCCGCGTGCGGAACCGTTGCTGGCCGCGATAGATGTCGATGATGGGCTGTTACGGCTTTGCGATGCGGCCTTTGCGGCAACGGGCATGCGCCCGAACGTCGATTTCGCTTTGGCCGCGCTGACGCGCGGTCTCCGTTTGCCGTCCGATACGCCGTTCCGCCTGTTCGCGCTCGGCCGCAGCGTCGGCTGGGCCGCGCATGCCGTGGAGCAGGTGACGAGCAACGGCCTGATCCGGCCACGCGCCCGCTACCAGGGACCGCTGCCGGAGCAGCTCTAGTCTAGCCGCGCTGCTTGCGAAGTCTCAGCAGCACCTGAAGGAAGGTCCGACGCTGCACTTCGCCAGCCGGCAGTCAGGACATCGTGTCGAGCTTGCGCTGCATCGCGGCGATCTGCTCCTTCAGCTCCTGAAGGTCGTCGGGTTTTTCCGGCGTTTCCTTCCTGGCCGGTTCGGCCGGCGCTGCTGCCGGCGCCGAGCCCGCGGGCGGGAACGGCGTGAACAGCCGCATGGCGTTCTGGAACATTTCCATGTTGCGCCGCGTCTGCTCCTCCAGCACCTTGATCGGCGTAGCGATCTTCATCATGTCCATCGGCGACTTGCCGAGCGCATCTTTCATCTGCTCGCGAAAGCGCTCCTGCTCCTTCGAGAAGGCCAGCATCGACTGTTCGAGAAAGCTCGGCACGATCATCTGCATCTGGTCGCCGTAATAGGCGATGAGCTGACGCAGGAACGGGATCGGCAGCATGTTCTGCCCGTCCTTGTTCTCCAGCTCGAAGATGATCTGGGTCAGTACCGGATGCGTGATGTCGTCACCGGTCTTGGCGTCCTGGACAGTAAAGTCCTCGCCTCTTTTGACCATTTCAGCGAGATCCTCGAGCGTCACATAGGTGCTGGTGCCCGTATTGTAGAGACGGCGATTGGCATATTTCTTGATAACAATAGGTTCGTCTTTTGCGGCCATCTGCATCCTCCCCGGACACCGGGCAGCTTAAGTAAGCCGCCGGTAACGATTGCGCCTTTTTAAAGGATATGCGCAAAAGCGTCATGAATCCAAGCAGTTTGTGCAGTGCGGGAACATTTTATGCTGCGCAGCACGGACGGGCCGCCGTTGCAGCGACGGGCGGCATACTTGCGGGAGTGGGACGCCATGCCCATTTCGGGTTTGACTCGGGTTGTGGAAAGGGCAAGAAAAGTCCCCGACGGCACCCGAAATCATTCCCCGAAAGCCTGGAGAAGAACATGTCCGCTTCCAACGCCATCGTTGTCGCCAGTGCAGCGCGCACGCCCGTCGGCTCCTTCAACGGCGCCTTCGCCAACACCCCAGCCCATGAATTGGGTGCCGTCGCCGTCAGGGAAGCGCTGGTCCGTGCCGGCGTCGACGGCAAGGAGGTGGACGAGGTCATTCTCGGCCAGATTCTGACCGCGGCTCAAGGGCAGAACCCGGCGCGGCAGGCGGCAATGGCTGCCGGCGTACCGCAGGAGGCGACCTCCTGGGGCCTGAACCAGCTCTGCGGCTCGGGCTTGCGCGCTATCGCGCTCGGCATGCAGCAGATCGCCCAGGGCGATGCAAAAATCATCGTTGCCGGCGGCCAGGAATCGATGTCGATGGCTCCGCATGCGCAACATCTGCGCGGTGGCGTCAAGATGGGCGACTTCAAGCTGATCGACACCATGATCAAGGACGGCCTGACCGATGCCTTCTACGGCTATCATATGGGCAACACCGCTGAGAACGTCGCCCGCCAGTTTCAGATCACCCGCGACGACCAGGACCAGTTCGCACTGGCTTCCCAGAACAAGGCCGAGGCCGCGCAGAAAGCCGGGAAATTCAAGGACGAGATCGTTGCCTTTACAGTCAAGGGCAGGAAGGGCGACACCGTAGTCGACCAGGATGAATACATCCGCCACGGCGCGACAATCGATGCCATGACCAAGCTCAAGCCCGCCTTCGACAAGGAAGGCACGGTGACGGCTGCCAATGCTTCCGGCATCAACGACGGCGCCGCCGCCGTGGTGCTGATGACCGAAGCGGAAGCCGCAAGGCGCGGCATCACACCGCTGGTGCGTATCGTTTCCTGGGCGACCGCCGGTGTCGACCCGCAGATCATGGGGACGGGACCGATCCCCTCCTCGCGCAAGGCGCTGGCCAAGGCCGGCTGGTCGGTTGGCGACCTCGATCTGGTCGAAGCCAACGAGGCCTTTGCCGCGCAGGCCTGCGCCGTCAACAAGGACATGGGCTGGGATCCGGCCATCGTCAACGTCAATGGCGGCGCCATCGCCATCGGCCATCCGGTCGGCGCCTCGGGCGCCCGCATCTTCAACACGCTGGTCTACGAGATGCGCCGCAGAAGTGCCAAGAAAGGCCTTGCCACGCTGTGCATCGGCGGCGGCATGGGTGTTGCCATGTGCGTGGAAGCATTGTGATGAGATAAGCGATACGAATAGGATGCTGGCGCAAAGCGAGTAGGGAATAGGGGGCAAACCCCACCGCTTCAACGCTCAGTCATCTGCATTTCCCGGGAGGACATATGACAAAGGTTGCAATCGTCACAGGCGGGTCGCGCGGCATCGGCGCGGCGATATCGGTCGCCTTGAAAAGCGCCGGCTATTCGGTCGCCGCAAACTACGCCGGCAATGAAGAAGCGGCGGCAAAGTTCAAGGCCGCGACCGGCATCCCGGTCTATAAATGGTCGGTCGCCGACTACGAGGCCTGCGCCGCCGGCATCAAACAGATCGAAGCCGATCTCGGTCCCGTCTCGGTGCTGGTCAACAATGCCGGCATCACTCGCGACGCGATGTTCCACAAGATGACCCGCGAGCAATGGAAAGAGGTCCTCGACACCAACCTTTCCGGCGTCTTCAACATGACGCATCCATTGTGGGGCGGCATGCGCGACCGCAAGTTCGGTCGCATCATCACCATCTCCTCGATCAACGGCCAGAAAGGCCAGGTCGGCCAGGTCAATTATTCGGCCTCGAAGGCCGGCGATATCGGCTTCACCAAGGCACTGGCCCAGGAAGGCGCGCGCGCCGGCATCACCGTCAACGTCATTTGCCCCGGCTACATCGCCACCGAGATGGTCAAGGCAATGGACGAGAAGGTCCTCAACGAGCGCGTCATCCCGCACATCCCGGTCGGTCGTCTCGGCGAGCCGGAGGAGATCGCGCGCTGCGTCGTCTTCCTCGCTTCCGACGATGCCGGTTTCATCACCGGCTCGACCATATCAGCCAATGGCGGCCAGTACGTCGCCTGATCGTTTGTCTTTACGTTGAGACAGATCCGCGCTTGGACGAACGGGCCTGCAAAACGGCCCGTTTCTATAGCGGTCTTCCCGTTGCAAGATCTCGATGCAGCACGCTGCCCCAATCCGGCACGCAAAGGTTAACGGCAAACTCGCAGCTTGTGCAAAAGCCGCCCGGCAGCCTGTGGATTCTCGGTGGAAAAGCTGTCCACAACACAACATGTTGCGGTGAACAAACCAAGAAACTTCGGCTATCTCTGATTCGTCGCCGATTCGTTCCGGCTTTGAGCGGAACGTTAACGGCGAGAGCTGAAAACACCCTCGAAATGATTAAAGCGCGTTAGGAAACATCAATAATTTCATAACGTTGTGCGAAGCAGATTGGCCGGCCACGACCATTCGCCGGCAAAGGTTAACCGCAGTGCTCGCTTGGATGCCGCCTGCATAAATCGGGCCAGTTTCCGTGATTCAGCATGTGGTGAGGTACGCCGACAGAAAACCCAGATGTAGCCGTGAACAAACCCTGAATCAGCGCGAGTCAGTGATTCGTCGCTGATTCGTTCCAGACTCGTTCCAACTGTTAATCGGGAACAGATTTTCTGGCTTCGAACCAACCAATCGGCCTGCCCTCGGCATATTCCGCTTTCGCTTCGCGCCCGAAATCCCTATGTGTCGCCTGTCATACGCGGCCAATATGGGCGCGCTCCCGACAATGCGAGGCAGAGAGCCTTATTTCCAGGCCGATGAACATCCATCCGAAACACACTGAACCGCTGATCCTGTCGGGTCGAGACGTGACGGCCGTGCTCGGCCCGACCAACACCGGCAAGACCCACCTCGCCATCGAACGCATGGTGGCGCATGAAAGCGGCGTCATCGGCCTGCCGCTCAGGCTGCTTGCCCGCGAGGTCTATACGCGCGTCTGCGAGAAGGTCGGCGCCCATAAGGTGGCGCTCATCACCGGCGAGGAAAAGATCCAGCCGGCGGGCGCGAAATACTCGGTCTGCACCGTGGAAGCGATGCCGCGCGAGACCGACGCCGCCTTCGTTGCCATCGACGAGGTCCAGCTCGCCGGCGATCTCGAACGCGGCCACATCTTCACCGATCGCATCCTGCATCTGCGCGGCCGCCAGGAGACTCTGCTGCTGGGCGCGGCCACCATGCACGGCATTCTGCAGCGCCTGCTGCGGGGCGTGTCGGTGGTGACGCGACCACGCCTCTCGCATCTTGCCTATGTCGGTTCGAAGAAGCTGACCCGCCTGCCGCGGCGCACGGCGATCGTCGCCTTCTCGGCCGACGAGGTCTATGCCATCGCCGAGCTGATCCGCCGCCAGCAGGGCGGTGCCGCCGTCGTGCTCGGCGCACTCAGCCCGCGCACCCGCAACGCCCAGGTGGCGCTGTTCCAGTCGGGCGACGTCGACTACCTCGTCGCCACCGACGCCATCGGCATGGGCCTCAACCTCGACCTCGACCACGTCGCCTTCGCCCAGAACCGCAAATTCGACGGCTACCAGTACCGCAACCTGACGGCGGCCGAGCTCGGCCAGATTGCCGGCCGCGCCGGCCGGCATCTGCGCGACGGCACCTTCGGCGTCACCGGCCAGGTCGATCCGCTGGATGATGAACTGGTCAACAAAATCGAGGCGCATGATTTCGACCCGGTGAAAGTACTGCAGTGGCGCACCGCGCATTTCGATTTCGCCAACCTTGATGCGCTGAAGCGCTCGATTGAGACCAACGCTCCGGTCGAAGGCCTGACGCGCGCGCTGCCGGCCGTGGACGCGCAGGCGCTCGAGCATCTGTCGCGCGACGAGGACGTCCGGGCACTCACCACCGATGCCAGGCGCGTGGCGCTGCTGTGGGAAGCCTGCGCGCTGCCCGACTACAGGAAGATCGCGCCGGCCCAGCACGCCGACTTGATTGCCTCCATTTACATGGACCTTGCCAGGCATGGCCATGTCGACGAGAACTACATGGCCGAGCAGGTGCGCCGTGCCGACACAACCGAAGGCGACATCGACACGCTGTCGCACAGGATTGCCCAGATCCGCACATGGACCTTCGTTTCCAACCGGCCCGGCTGGCTGGCCGATCGGGCACACTGGCAGGAAAAGACGCGCGAAATCGAAGACAGATTGTCGGATGCGCTGCATGAGCGGTTGACGAAACGTTTTGTAGACCGCAGGACTTCCGTCCTCATGCGGCGCCTTAGAGAAAACACGATGCCTGAAGCCGAAATCAGCCCAACCGGAACCGTCCTCGTCGAAGGCCATCACGTCGGCGAGTTGCAAGGTTTCCGCTTCACCGCCGACCAGAGCGCCGGCGGCGAAGACGCCAAGGCGGTGCGGGCGGCGGCGCAGAAGGCGCTTGCCGCCGAGTTCGAGGCGCGGGCCGAGCGCTTCGGCGCCTCGGCCAATGGCGACATCGCGCTGGGTTCGGATGGCACGCTGCGCTGGATCGGCGCGCCGATCGGCACGCTGGTCGCCGGCGAAGACGCTTTGAAGCCGCGTCTGGTTCTGCTGGCCGACGAGCAACTCACCGGCCCGGCCCGCGACAAGGTTGCGGCGCGCGCCGAGCGCTTCGTCAACTTCCAGATCGAATCCCTGCTGAAGCCGCTGGTCGATCTCAAGAATGCCGAGCAGATCACCGGCATCGGCCGCGGCATCGCTTTCCAGCTTGTCGAGCATTTCGGCCTCATCAACCGTCGCGACATCGCCGACGAGATGAAGTCGCTCGACCAGGAAGGCCGCGCGGCGCTTCGCCGTCTCGGAGTGCGCTTCGGCGCCTACCATGTCTTCGTGCCGGCGCTGATCAAACCGGCGCCGGCCGGGCTGATAACGCTGCTGTGGGCGCTGAGAAACGACGGCAAGGACAAGCCCGGCTTCGGCGATGTCGTTCACGCACTGGCCTCCGGCCGCACCTCGGTGGTCATCGATCCGACCTTCGACAAGACCTTCTACAAGCTTGCCGGCTACCGCAATCTTGGCCGGCGTGCTGTACGCGTCGATATTCTCGAACGGCTGGCCGACCTGATCCGGCCGGCGACCAACTGGAAGCCGGGCCTCGGCCCTCGCCCCGACGGCGCCTATGACGGCCAGTCCTTCATGGTGACGCCGCCGATGATGTCGATTCTCGGCGCCACCGCCGACGACATGGAAGAAATCCTGAAGGGACTCGGCTATCGCGCCGATGCCAAACCGGCGGCCGAGGTCAAGGCGCGGATCGAAGCACAGGACAATGCCGCGCGTGAAGCTGCCGCTGCAAAGCAGGCGGCGGAAGAGACTGCGCGCGTCGAGCAGGCGAGGATGGCGGAAGCATCTGCCGCGGCAGAGCCGCCGGCGGAGGCTTCGGAACCTGTGTCGGATGCGGCTCCTGTTGCGGAGGCGGCGGCCGAAGCTGTGACCGAAGCGACGGCAGAGCCTGTCGCGGAAGCTCCAGCCCCTGAAGCTGCGGCAGAAGTCACGCAAGAGACCCGGCCCGCCGCGGAGGCGACTGCTGAAGCGCCTGCGGAACCAGCGGCCGAGCCAAGGGCGGAACTTGGGGCGGAAACTGAGGCTGCGGCACCGGCAGAGCCGCCGGTTTCCGACACTACGGAAGCATCGCCGGCCGAACCTGCAGCGACGGCAGGAGCCATCGCCGGCGAAGCTGCTCCAGAAGCCGAGGAGCCAAAACCCATCCTGTTGTGGCGGCAGGGTCGTTTCGACCAGCGCCCGCGTCATCGCCAGCATGACAACCGCCCCCGGGACAATCATCGGGACAATCGCGCGCGCAGTGGTCAAGCTGCGCCGGACAGCCGCAGCGATGCGCCGACAGATGCCGGCGGGCAAGCGACGCCGGGCGACCGGCCCGCCCGTCAGGGGCGCCACGACCAGCGCGACGGCGCCGGCAAGCCACGCTTCGATCGCAGCAAGTTCAAGCCCAGGCCGCAAGGCGACGCGGCAGATCAGCGCGCCGGCAAGCCGCAAGGTGAACGCCCGGACCGGCGCGAAAACCGGCCCGACTGGAAGGCTGGCCGGCAGGACGGCAAAGGCGGCGCCCAAGGCGCAAAGCCGGCGTTCCAGCCAAAGCCGCGTGAGGAACGCCCGGTCCGCTTCGATCCGGACTCGCCCTTCGCCAAGCTCGCCGCGTTGCGCGACCAGCTGAAGAAGTAAGCTGCTCGTCCAATGGTCACTGATGCCCGCCAGCGCATCGACAAGTGGCTGTTCTTCTCGCGCGCGGTAAAATCGCGCACGCTGGCAGCCAAGCTGGTCGTCGCCGGACGCGTCCGCATCAATCGCGACAAAGCAGCGCAGGCCTCCGATACGGTCCGGCCGGGCGACGTTTTGACCATCACGCTGGAGCGGCGGATCTTCGTCTGGAAAGTCCTTGGCACCGGCGTACGGCGTGGCCCGGCCGAAGAGGCCCCCCTGCTCTACGAGGACATGTCGCCGCCCCCCGCGCCCAAGGGCGAGGCGCTTCCGGATGCGGTGCCGCCGTTGCGCGAGGCCGGCAGCGGTCGCCCGACGAAGAAGGAACGCCGCCAGACCGACCACCTGCTCGGCGACGATTGAGCAAGGTCGAACGCCCGCTTTGCCGGCCTTCCGGAATTCCATTCCGGAAACCGCGGCACCGCTGGCAGGGGCCGCCCTTGCCACCGGCGGACAAAGGCGTTACCTCACCAAAAAAGCCCAACAAAATGGGACGTCCCGGAGCCGACCAATGACCTACGTCGTGACCGACAATTGCATAAAATGCAAATACATGGACTGCATCGAGGTCTGTCCGGTCGACTGCTTCTACGAAGGTGAGAACATGCTCGTCATCCACCCGGACGAGTGCATCGATTGCGGTGTCTGCGAACCGGAATGCCCGGCCGACGCGATCAAGCCCGACACCGAGTCGGGCCTCGACAAATGGCTGCAGATCAACACCGAATATGCCGACAAATGGCCCAACATCACCGCCAAGAAGGAGCCGCCGGCCGACGCTAAGAATTTCGATGGCGAAACTGGCAAGTTCGAGAAATATTTCTCCCCCGAGCCCGGCGAAGGCGACTGACGAGCCTGCCGGCTGCGGCGGCCTGACGCCGCGTAACAGCCGTGATACATTAACCGCCTTGACAGGCGGCGACGGCGCGTGGCCTTCGCGCGTGCAGCAAAACCTTGATTCTTCCGACTTTTTGTGTTATATCAACCAAACATGCCGGTGACACAACGTCGATTTATGGCGCAAACGCCCCAAATCACTGAAAGGTGAATTTCTCAATCCGGACCAGAGCGATCTGGGGCAGGCGGTCGCAATGTTGCGATTTGCCGGTCCTGGCCTTTCCGGTGAGTTCATCGTTGTGTGGCTGAGGACCGGTCACCCCGGTCGCACGAGTTCGGGCCGGCACGATGCCGGTACCACAACAAGGAGTTCAGGGCGTAATGGCAACGATCACCCCGCAGAAGAAGTCCACCGCAGCGCGCCACGGTTTCAAGACCGGCGAGTACATCGTTTATCCGGCGCATGGTGTCGGCCAGATCGTCTCGATCGACGAGCAGGAAGTCGCGGGCCACAAGCTGGAGCTGTTCGTCATCGACTTCCAGAAGGACAAGATGCGCCTCAAGGTGCCGGTCGCCAAGGCGACCTCGATCGGCATGCGCAAGCTGTCGGAAGAGGATTATGTCGAGCGCGCGCTGAAGGTCGTGCAGGGCCGCGCCCGCGTCAAGCGCACCATGTGGTCACGCCGTGCCCAGGAATATGATGCCAAGATCAACTCCGGCGATCTGATCTCGATCTCGGAAGTGGTGCGCGACCTTTACCGCGCCGATAACCAGCCGGAGCAGTCCTATTCCGAGCGCCAGCTCTACGAGGCGGCCCTCGACCGCATGGCCCGCGAGATCGCGGCCGTCAACCGCATGTCGGAGACCGAAGCGGTCCGCCTCATCGAGGTGAACCTCAACAAGGGCCCGAAGCGCGGCGCCAAGGCCGACAACGAGGAAGCCGAGCAGGAAGAAGCTGCCTGAGCCTTTTCGCCCAGGAAACATGGAAAACCCGGCCTCGCGCCGGGTTTTTTGTCTTAGCTGACCGGCGACGCGCATATCTAACCTTCGCCGCCCTCCCTTTCCGCCTCGTGCTTCAGCGTGGCGATGAACCGCTTGGTCCGCTGGCGTTCCGGGTTGCTGAACAGCACCGCGGCCGGGCCTTGTTCGACGATGTTGCCGGCATCGAGGAACACCACTTCCCGCGCGATCTTGGAGGCGAGCCGCAGGTCATGCGTCGCCATCACCATGGTCGTGCCCTCGCTGGCGAGCTTGCCGAGCACGTCAACCACCTCCTGCGCCAGTTCCGGATCGAGTGCCGAGGTCGGCTCATCGCAGAGCAGGACCTTCGGCGAAGGCGCCAGCGCCCGGGCAATCGCCACGCGCTGCTGCTGGCCGCCCGACAGGGTCGCCGGCCAGGCATCGGCCTTGTGCGCCATGCCGACTTTTTCGAGCAGGGCCAGCGCCCGTTCGCGCGCCCTCTCCTTGGGCCATTTCAGCACCGTCACCAGCCCCTCCATGATGTTCTCGATCGCAGTACGATGCGGAAACAGCTGGAAATTCTGGAACACCATGCCGGTCTGCAGCCGCAGCCGCTGGATATCCCTGGTCGAGACCCTGCCGCCGGGATGGAATTCGAGTGCATCGTCGCCGATCCGTACCGTGCCTGAAGTCGGCAGCTCGAGCAGGTTGATGCAGCGCAAAAGCGTGCTCTTCCCTCCGCCCGACGGCCCGACAAGCGCCGTAACGCTGCCTTCCTCGATCGTGACGGTGACGCCCTTCAGCACCAAATTGTCGCCGAAACGCTTTTCGATGTTGGTGAGGCCGATCATGCGCGCGCCTCCAGGAAGCCGCCATAACGGTTGAGCCGCGTTTCCAGCCGCGCCTGCAAGGCCGACAGCACGGAGCTCATGATCAGATAGAGGGCCGCTGCCTCGACATAGAGGATCAGCGGCTCATAGGTGGTGGCGACGATGCGCTGCGCTGCCTGGAACATCTCCGGCACGGTGATGGCGGCGGCGAGCGAAGTGTCCTTGACCAGCGAGATGAAGGTGTTGGACAGCGGCGGCACGGCGACGCGCCCCGCCTGTGGAAGAATGGTGCGCCGCATTGCCTGGGCCCAGGTCATGCCGATCGAATAGGCCGCTTCCCACTGACCCTTCGGCACCGAACCGATGACGGCGCGGATGATTTCCGACGAATAAGCACCGATGTTCAAGGTGAAGCCGATCAGTGCTGCCGGAAAGGCGTCGAGCAGGATGCCGACCGATGGCAGGCCGTAGAAGATAAGGAACAGTTGCACGAGAAGCGGCGTGCCGCGGAATATCCAGACGTAGAAGCGGACCACGGCGACCAGCGGTTTGGGACCGAACAGCCGGACAAGCGCCACAACCAAGCCTAGGACAAGACCGAATGCAAACGACAGCAGCGTCAGCGGCACGGTGAAGATCAGTGCAGCCCATAGCAGCGTAGGCAGGGATTCCAGCATCAATTGCAGCCAGTGCGGCACGAAGGCTCCTCCTTGCCAGATTGCCGTCGCTCATATCACGCGAAAGCGGCGGGCCGTCAAAAGACAGCTCGCCGCGATATGAACGACGCGGGCCGGCGTTCGGCCCACACGAGAAAGCCGTTTTACTTCGAAACGTCCTGGCCGAAATAGGTGTCGGCGATTTTCTTGTAGGTGCCGTCGGCCTTGATGTCGGCCAGCGCCTTATTGATGGCGGCCACCAGTTCCGGATCGCCCTTGCGCACGATGACGCCGGAATAGTCGGCGTTTTCTTCCTGGGCGGCAATCTTCACATTGGCGTCGGGCTTGTGCTTCTTGAAGTCGAGGAAGGACAGGCTGTCGTTGATGGTGGCGTCGGCGCGGCCCGTAAGAAGCAACTGGATCGACTGGTCGAAGCCGTCGGTGCCGACGAGTTCGGCGCCGTTGGTTTCAGCCAGCTTGCCGAAGTTCGAAGTCAGCGATTGCGCCGCCTTCTTGCCCTTGAGATCGGCGAAGCTCTTGATATCGGTGTTGTCGCCGCGCACGATCAGCACCGCCTTGGAGGCGATGTAGGGATCCGAAAAGTCATATTTGGCCTTGCGCGCCTCGGTGATGCCGACCTCGTTGATGACGGCATCGTAGCGGTTGGCATCGAGACCGGCGATCAGCCCGTCCCATTTGCCTTCGAGGAACTGGGCTTTGACGCCGAGGCGCTCGGCGATGGCCCGCGCGATCTCGACGTCGAAGCCGACCAGCGCGCCGGAAGCATCATGATAGGTGAAGGGCGCATAGGTTCCTTCTGTGCCGACCTTGAAGACGCCGGACTGCTTGATCTGGTCGAGATTGGCGCCGGCGTGACCGGCGGCGATGGCCAGAACCTGCAGCGTTCCGGCGATGATGAGCGATTTGAGCCATTTCATTTTTCTGTGATCCGTCCTTGGCCGTATCCGGCGTCATTGCGAGTGCCGGAAAATGACAGATGCGCGATGCCAGAATAAGAAACTGAATTTCAAAAATCTCCCGCCCTTGAAATCCAATTCTCAACCAGCATCTCCCGGCGCCATCCGGCTGAGTCAAGGCCGGCGGCGAATCGCCTGGAACAGCGCAATCGACATGACAGTCCGGGGGAACATTCCCCCGCATGGCACGTTCTTCGCTGTTGTAGGGCGCGGCGCCGCCATTTCAACCATCGGCGCCAACTCACGATTCGATCGCACCGCAACGCCTGGAGCAGGAGCGCGGCATGATGGAAGACAGTGCAGGACGGACCATGGTTCGCGCGGCGATGAAAGCCCCTTATCTGGAACGTGACGAAGAGCATCTCCTGGCGCTGCGCTGGAAGGAAAACAATGACCAGCACGCGCTGCACCGCATCACCGTCGCGCATATGCGGCTGGTCATTTCCATGGCGTCGCGGTTTCGCCACTACGGCCTTCCGCTGGGCGACCTGATCCAGGAAGGCCATGTCGGGCTGCTGGAGGCCGCGGCCCGTTTCGAGCCCGAGCGCGAGGTGCGGTTCTCGACCTACGCGACTTGGTGGATTCGCGCCTCGATGCAGGACTATATCCTGCGCAACTGGTCGATCGTGCGCGGCGGCACCAGCTCGGCGCAAAAGGCGCTGTTCTTCAACCTGCGGCGTCTGCGCGCCCGCCTGGCAAACGGCGCCGAGCAGACGTCGAATGCCACGCTCTACCGCGAAGTGTCGGCGGCTCTCGGGGTATCGGAGGCCGATGTGGCGATGATGGATTCCCGCCTTTCGGCGCCGGACAGCTCGCTCAACACACCGCTAGCCGACGATGCGGGCGCAACCGAGCGGATGGAGTTCCTGGTTTCGGATGACCCGCTGCCCGATGAGGTCGTCGGCGATACGATCGACGTCGAACGCCGCTCGGTGTGGCTGAAGACGGCACTCGGCGCTCTCAATGCGCGCGAGCTCAGGATTATCGAGGAACGCCGGCTGAGCGACGAGGGCGCGACGCTCGAAGCGCTCGGCGAGACGCTCGGCATCTCCAAGGAACGTGTCCGGCAGATCGAGGCGCGCGCCATGGAAAAGCTCAAGGCGGCGCTGGTAAAGCAGAATCCGGAATTTCTCGCAGCCTGAATCGCGTCGCCTGCTATTTGTCGGTGACGATCTTGACCTTGTCGCCGGCCGAAACCGCGGCACCCGGCGACAGCGCGTTGAGCACCCTGAACAAATCCAGCTTGCGGTCGACGCCGACCATCTGCGCGGCCAGGGAGCCCATTGTCTGGCCGGGCTGCACCGTGACGATGCGGATACGCAGCGGCTTCAACGCCGCCTTCTCGGCAGCACTCAGGATGCGGAACGAGCCGCTGACCGAGCGCGCCACCGTGCTCAGCGAGGTGCTGGCCGACGGTGCAGCAGTCAGCAAGCGGTAGACCTGGCCGCCGGCGCGGATCACCGCAATGTCGAATTGCCAGCCATCGGCGCCGGCATGCGCGGTTGCCGCTTCGTTGCCGTTGATCGTCTCCTGGCGCACGCTGCTGTCGTCGAGGCCGGCAACCCAACCGCTGCGGATGTAGTCGGTCAGCGAGCGGTTCTTGTCGATCGAAACGCCGTCGAAGCGGATCGCCATGTCGCCCGGGCCGGTCGCCGTCACCGCCGCCGCCGAATTGTCGATGACGAAACCGTTGGGCACCGAGAACGACACGCCGAGGCCAGGGTGCAGGAAGGTTTCGCCGCGCACGTAGCCTTCCTCCGGCGTGTCGCCGTAAAGCAGCCCGTCTACGCCGGCAAGAAATGAATCGCGGTCGCGCGACCCGACACCGGGCGCGCCGAACTGGCGGGCGTGGCGCTGCGCGAGATCGATTCGCTGCGGCGTGTTGGGGTGCGTCGCCAGGAAGTCGAGGCTGGCGTCGGTGGCGCCGCTGATCGAGCGGAAATCGGTATAGGCCGACATCGACTGCAGGAAGCGGCCGGCGGCGTAGGGATCGAAACCGGCTTCGCCGATCGACTTGATGCCGATGGCGTCCGCCTCCAGCTCCTGATTGCGCGAGAACTGGGCCAGCCTCAGCTTGCCGCGGATCAGCGCCGCCTTGGCCGTCGGGTTGTCGCCGAGCACGTCCGAAACGACCTTGGTCGCCAACCCCTCTTCGGCTTCCAGCTGCTGGCGCTGCAGGCCGTGGTTGGCGGTAACGTGGCCCATCTCATGCGCGATGACGGCGGCAAGCTCGGCGGAATCGTTGGCCAACGCAAGCAGGCCGCGGGTGATGTAGAGATAGCCGCCCGGCAGCGCGAAGGCATTGACGTTGGGCGAGTTGAGGATGGTGATGCGGTAGGTCTGGGTTGGGTTGGCCGACACCACGGTCAGTCTGCCGACGACCTTGGCCACCATGCGCTCGAGCTTGGGGTCGGAATACTCGCCGCCATAGGTGGCGAGGATGCGCGGGTGCTGCGCCTTCGCCAGTTGGGCGAGCTTGCTGTTGGCGGCGACATTGTCGACCGTGATCGGCTTGTCGGAGGGCTGGAAGCCCGATTCCTGCACGTCGGGAGGCGTGAACATCTGGCAGCTTGCCAGCGCCACGGCAAGACCGGCCAGCGCCAGAAAGCGCGCCAGCGGTTTCACCCTCCGATTGTCGATG
Source organism: Mesorhizobium sp. M0664 (assembly GCF_040320565.1). Taxonomy (NCBI): domain Bacteria; kingdom Pseudomonadati; phylum Pseudomonadota; class Alphaproteobacteria; order Hyphomicrobiales; family Phyllobacteriaceae; genus Mesorhizobium; species Mesorhizobium sp. M0664. The sequence continues at coordinate 86,412 of NZ_JAMYPW010000004.1, read as the reverse complement.
CCGGTCGGCAGATCGGCTTCCTTTCAAGTCCTGGCACGTGACCGCGAAAATCGGGCGCGATTTCCGAAAAGCATCACGCGCAAAGTCAAGTGCTATGGCGTCCTTCGTGCGTCCGACGGATACGAGACAGCAACGGCAAATCACGCTCTAGGCCGGACCAGCTCCTGGCGGACCTAGCCACACTACCTCGATCATGGCAAGCAAGCGCCGCTTCGCCTTCCGCCGGTTTGACCATAAATTATGTCCGCTTCCGGGCAACATCTCGTGATCCAGCCGCAAACGGACCCGAGCCGATATAGCGTCGGAATGCCTCCGGTCCAGCCCCGACGAAAAAATCGGCGGCGGTGCCGGTCGCGGCAACCGTGCCACCATCCAGGAAAACCATGTTTTGGCCGATACGGCGCGCATCGTCCGGCTGGTGCGTGACGAATAGTACCGTCATGCGCTGCTCCGAATGAACGTCGGCTACCAGATCGAGCATGTCATCGCGCAGTGCCGGTCCGAGCGAAGCGAACGGCTCGTCGAGCAACAGCACCGGCCGGTCGCGCACCAGGACCCGGGCGAGCGCGACGCGCTGCCGCTCGCCGCCGGAGAGTTCGCGCGGCAGCCGGCTTTCCTTGCCGGCAAGACCGACGCGCCTCAGCGCTGCGGCGATTGCGGCGCGGTCAGCCTCGCTCAGCCTGAGCGAAGGCGAGCGGCCGAGCCCGACATTCTGCTCGACCGACAGATGGGCAAACAGGTTGTTTTCCTGGAACACCATCGATACCGGCCGCGCTGATGGCGGCGCAGTGCTGACGTCGGCGCCGCCGATCAGCACGCGGCCCGACCGCGGCGTCTCGAAACCGGCCACCAGATTGAGCAGCGTCGACTTTCCCGAACCGCTCGGCCCCATGATGGCGGTGATTTCCGACACCGGGAAATCGACATCGAATATAAGCGGCGTTTCACCATAGCTGAACGAGACATTATCGAGCCGCACGGCCGCGCCTTTTTCCACCGAAATGGACCGTTCCGGGCTTATCGGCATCATGATTTCTCCCTCCTTCCCAGCCAGTCCGCGGCCAACACCAGCGCCAGGCAGACAAGGCCGAGCAGCAGCGCCAGGCCGGCGGCATCCTCGGTGCGGTAACTGCCCATGCGCGCCAGCAACAGATAGGGCAAGGTCTGCACGGAATCGCTGCCGAACAGCGCAATGACGCCGAGATCGCCGAGCGACAGCGCCATGGCGAACGCGAAGCCGGTGGCGAGCGGCCGCCGCAGCGACGGCCAATCGACCAGCCGCAACCGGTTCCAGCCCGAGATGCCAAGCTGTGCGCAGAGCCGTTCGTGGCGTTCGCTCGCCGCGTCATAGGCAGGGCGGATGGCGCGGATGGCGAACGGCATCGCCATCACCGCATTGACCGCAACGACGATGACAGGGGCGATCGCAAAGACATCGCCGACGGTGCGCAGGAGCAAGAACCAGCCGGCACCGATGACGATGGGCGGCACCACCAGGACGAACCCCGCACCGGTGTCGGCCAGGTGTTCGAGCAGCGTCCTCCTGCCGCTCCGCCGGGTGAGCGCCAGCGCCCGGCGCGCCATCACCAGCGACAGCGACAACGCCACAGAGAGCAGCGCCGACAGGAGGGAGAGCACGGCACTGGTCGCCGTCGCTTGCCGCACCGCGCTCTCGCCGGCCAGGCGGCCGAGATCGGCGCCAAGCCCGGCTGCCAGCGTGGCCGCCATCGGCCCGGCGACAAACAGCAGTGCGAGCCCGATCGCCAGCGCGTTCAGCACGGTCTCGGCCGCACCGGCTGAAAAATACCGGCGCGGCGCCACCGGCAGATTGGCGTCGCCGGTCATATTGGCGCCAAGCCGCGTCAGTGCCAGCACGACGACGAAGGTCAGGGCAATCTGCAGCAGGGTCAGCGTCACAGCCCGCGCCGGGTCGAAGTCGAAACGCAGCGCCTGGTAGATGGCAACCTCGAGCGTCGTCGCGCGCGGCCCGCCGCCGAGCGTAAGCACGATGGTGAAGGAGGTGATGCACAGCATGAAAACGAGCCCGGCAACGCCCGGCAAGGCCGCACGCAGCGGCGGCCATTCGATCAGCCGGAAGGCCGGCGCAGCACCCATGCCAAGCTGGCTCGCCAGCCGCCATTGGTTAGCCGGCACGGTCTGCAACGCCTCCAGGAACAGCCGCGTCGCCAGCGGCAGGTTGAAGAAGACATGCGCAACGAGTATGCCCGACAGGCCATAGATGCCGGGCCAGCTCTGGCCGCCTAGCGCGCCCAGCGTGCCGGCAAAATAGCCGGCGCGGCCATAGAGCGCCAAGACACCGAGTGCGGCAACAATGGCCGGCAGCGCCAGTGGCACGGCGAAAAGCTGGAGGATGAAGCCTCGCCCGAAAAAACGCGGATGCCGCGACAGGGCGCGCGCGACGAACAGCGCCGGTGCAACGGAGAGCAGGGTCGACAGCAGACCCTGCCAGAGCGTGAAACGGACGACGCGCAAGAGATAGGAATCGAAAGCGGAGGCGGCGCCGGACAGGTCGCGTGTGGCTTCGACGACGAGCCCGGCGAATGCACCGCCGATCAGCAGCGCGATGGCGGCGAGCGCGACGATGCCGGCAGTGACGCGGGGATCGGCCGGATGACGCGTAGGCATGTCGCGCTACCCGACACTACGACAGGCGTAGATCGAAGGAAATACCTGGCAAAGGCCGAGCCCACCCCTCTCTGGCCTGCCGGCCATCTCCCCCTCAAGGGGGGAGATTGCGCACTCAGCCGCCTTCGCCAATCTCACAAGTGGCAGGACGAGGAGAGGCGACAAAGCTGCCGATCTCCCCCTTGAGGGCAGGGCTATCGCATTTGGATTCTTACGAAGTTGGACCCCCACCCTAACCCTCCCCACAAGGGGGAGGGAACGCTGCCGCATGCCCTTACTTCCCCTTTTGGCGCCGAAAGGCAGACAATTTGCCGAGGTCAGTGCCAACGGAAGTCTCCCTCCCCCTTGTGGGGAGGGGTTAGGGGTGGGGGTACGTCGTAGAGCGAAAGCCTCGGCGTTCCATCTGCGATAGCCGTGCCCTTGAGGGGGAGATGGCCGGCAGGCCGGAGGGGGGTGGCTTGGCGCAAACATCCGACGAGGCTTGAGCCCTACCTGCTCATCGCCGCAAGCCACTCATCGACCCAGGCCTTGCGGTTGGCCGCGACGTCTTCCGGGCTGAACAGCAAGGTCTTGGTCGGCTTGACCAGCTTGTCGAACGCCGGGTTGAGCGGCTTGTCGGTTTTGCCGGCCGGGAACATCCAGTTGGTTTCGGGAATGACATCCTGGAATTTCGGTCCGGTCATGAAGGCAATGAACTTTTCCGCCAGCGGGTTCTTCGCGCCCTTGGTGGTGATCCCCGCAACCTCGATCTGCAGATATTCGCCCTCCTCGAAGGACGCCGCCTGGTAGCGCTCGGTGTTTTCGGCGACCATGTGGTAGGCCGGCGAGGTCGTGTAGGACAGCACCATCGGCGCCTCGCCCTTGGTGAACAGGCCGTAGGCCTCGCTCCAGCCCGGCGTTACCGTCAGCACCTTCGCCTTGAGTTTGGCCCAGGCTTCCGGCGCCTTGTCGCCATAGACCGACTTGACCCACAGCAGCAGGCCAAGGCCCGGCGTCGAGGTGCGCGGATCCTGGATGACGATCTTCTCTCCGGCATCGCCCTCGACCAATTCCCTGAGGCTCTTCGGCGGGCTCTTCAGTTTTTCGGTGTCGTAGACGACGGCGAAATAGCCATAGTCGAACGGCACGAAAATATCGTCGCTCCAGCCGCCCGGTACATTGACGCCCGAGACGGCGCCGTGCGGCGAAAACAGGCCGGTTGCCTTGGCGTCGGCGGTTAAGTTGGTATCGAGGCCAAGTACGATATCGGCCTTGGTCGCGGCGCCTTCCAGCTTCACACGGTTGAGCAGCGCCACGCCGTCGGCGACCGAGACGAATTCGACGACGCAGCTGCATTCGACCTCGAAGGCCTTCTTCACCGCCGGTCCCGGACCCCAATCGGCGGTGAAGCTTTCATAGGTATAGACCGTCAGTCTATCCTGTGCCGATGCCTGCCCCGGCAGGGCGACCGCGGATGCCGCAAGCAGGACAATTGAGACAAGAGAGTGGAAAAAACTGCGCATCGGCGCCTCCTTCGTTCGCGTTGAAAGGAATTGAGGCGTCGGGCTGTCCGAAACGTCTAATCCCTCCGCCGGTACAAACCGGATCAGGTTCAGCGGGTTGGCAGTCTTGCCTCTCAGCCGGTCCGCGAAAATCGCGTCCGGCACCCCGTTAGAGCGTTGCGACACATAGGCCCGGCCGAAGTGCTGCGCAAGCGGAAGTTTGCCGGGCATCCAAAGCCCAGCCTTCCGTTTCGTCTGCCGTTTCATCTTCCGTTTCCGGGGCAGGGCTGGTAAGGGCCACGAGATATGAGCACATTCACCATCCTGCTTGGCGGCGATCTCATCCGCACACCGCTGCTCGACCGCCAGGTCGAAGGCTCGCGCGTCATCGCCGCCGACGCCGGCATCGGTCATGCCCGCATGCTGGGCCTGAGGCCGGAACTCTGGGTCGGCGATTTCGATTCCGTGCCTGCCGAGTTGCCGGAGGATCTGGCCGCCGTGCCACGGCAGGTATTTCCTGCCGAAAAAGACAAGACCGACGGTGAACTCGCTATCGCCGCCGCGCTCGAACGCGGTGCGACAAGCCTTGTGCTCGCAGGCGCCTTCGGCGGCAAACGTACCGACCACATCTTCCTGCATCTGGCGCTGAGCGTCCGGCTGGCGGAAGGCGGAACGGAAGTGCTTTTGACCAGCGGCGCACAGGAAGGCATTCCTTTGCTGCCTGGAAAGACTGGCTTCGACTATGCCGACGGCACGCTGTTTTCGGTGCTCGGCTTCTCCGATCTCGCCGGCCTGACAGTCACCGGCGCCAAATGGCCGCTCGACCATGTCGAGGTTGCGTTCGGCTCGTCGCTGACCATTTCCAACGAGGTCAGGGGCCGGCTGGAAATCGCGCTGGCCAGCGGCCGGGCGCTGCTGCTCGCGCATCCCTACCCTCTTCCGGAAAGCTGAGCCCAGAAAGCTGATATGGCGCCGCCGCTTCTCAATCTCGACGGGATAAAGCTGACCTTTGGCGGCACGCCGTTGCTCGACGGTGCCGCCCTGACGGCCTCGGCTGGCGACAAGATCGCCCTGGTCGGCCGCAACGGCTCTGGTAAGTCGACGCTCCTCAAGATCGCCGCCGGGCTGATCGAACCGCAGGATGGCGAAGTCTTCCGCCAGCCCTCGGCAACCGTGCGCTACTTGCCGCAAATGCCCGACATGGACGGTTTTGCGACCGTCCGCGCCTATGTCGAGGCGGGGCTCGGGCCCGCCGACGATCCCTACCGCGCCACCTATCTGATGGAGCATCTCGGCCTGACCGGCGAGGAACGGCCGAACGACCTTTCCGGCGGCGAGGCGCGGCGCGCCGCCCTCGCCCGCGTCATGGCGCCGGAGCCCGACATTCTCCTCCTCGATGAGCCGACCAATCATCTTGACCTTTCGGTCATCGAATGGCTGGAGGAGGAGCTTGCCCGCACCTCCTCGGCACTGGTCGTCATCTCGCATGACCGCCGTTTTCTCGAGCGCGTGTCACGCGCCACAATCTGGCTCGACCGCGGCCAGACCCGCCGTCTCGACAAGGGCTTTGGCTATTTCGAGGAATGGCGCGACACGGTGCTGGAGGAGGAAGAGCGCGAGCAGCACAAGCTCGGTCGCCAGATCGTGCGCGAGGAGCACTGGCTGCGCTATGGCGTGACAGCGCGGCGCAAGCGCAACATGCGCCGGCTCGGTGAGTTGCAGACCATGCGCCAGCGCTTTCGTGGTCATCGCGGCGCCGAGGGTGCGGCGACGATGACAGCCAGCGACGCCGCCGAATCCGGCAAGCTGGTGATCGAAGCCAAGAACATCGAGAAGACCTTTGGCGATCTGACCGTGGTCAAGGGATTCTCGACCCGAATCCAGCGCGGCGATCGCGTCGGTCTGGTCGGGCCGAACGGCGCCGGCAAGACGACGCTGTTGAAGATGCTGACCGGCGAATTGAAGCCGGACGCGGGCACGGTGCGGCTCGGCACAAATCTGGAGATCGCCACGCTCGACCAGAAGCGCGAAGCCGTCGACCCGCAGGAGACATTGGCGCAGTATCTCACCGACGGGCGCGGCGAGAACCTCGTCATCAATGGCGAGCAGCGCCACGTCGTCTCTTACATGAAAGACTTCCTGTTCAAGCCGGAACAGGCGCGCACGCCGGTGCGCGAGCTTTCGGGCGGCGAGCGGGCGCGGCTGATCCTCGCCCGCGTTTTGGCGCGGCCGGCAAACCTGCTTGTGCTCGACGAGCCGACCAACGACCTCGACATGGAGACGCTGGAGCTGCTGCAGGAATTGGTCGCCGGCTTTGCCGGCACGGTGATCCTGGTCAGCCACGATCGCGATTTCCTCGACCGCACCGTGACCAGCATCATCGCGCCGGATGGTGACGGCCGCTGGATCGAATATGCCGGCGGCTATTCCGACATGCTGGCGCAGCGCGGCGGCACCAGACTGGACGACCGCAAGGCGCGACCAAAGGCCGAGACGGGCGACGCGACGGCGGCAAGCAGGAACGAAGCGGCCGCACCGAAGGGCCCGGCCAAGAAACTGTCGTTCAAGCAGAAATTCGCGCTGGAATCGCTGCCCAAGAAGATCGAGGCGGTGTCGGCCTCGATCTCGCGGCTGGAGAACAACATCGCCGATCCGGCCTATTACGAGCGCGATCCGGCCTCGTTCCAGAAGACGATTGCCGCGCTCGACAAGGAGCGCGTCACACTGGCAGCGCTCGAGGAGGAATGGCTGGAACTGGAAATGCTGCGCGAGGAGATGGAGGGGTAATTCACGAGTTCAAGCATCTTGTCATTGCGACTAGAGAGGAATGCGCATATATTATGCGCATACTGCGGAGGTGATCATGCGCAAGATAGCTGTGAATGCGGTTCGCCAGCCGGCAAATCTGTCGATCGACTCAAAGCTCATGAAGGAAGCCAAGGGGCTCGATGTGAATGTCTCGCGCGCCGCTGAAGCCGGCATCGCCGAGGCCGTGGCCGCCGAAAAGACGCGGCTGTGGAAGCTTGAGAACCGCGCGACGATAGATGCCTGGAACGAATATGTCGAAAAACACGGTATTCCGCTGGCAGAACATCGGCAATTCTGATGGCGCGCTACGACGTCTTCGCGGGTAGCATCGAAGGCGGCTATCTCCTCGACGTCCAGGCCGATCTGCTAGACCATTTCAAGACCCGGGTGGTCGTCCCGCTTCTGCCGGCTGCGATGGCGCCATCACCAATGCGAAAGCTCCATCCGATTTTCGAGATCAATGGTCGGAAATTGGTCATGGCCACCCATTTGATCGCCACGGTTGCGGCGACGGAACTGGGCGAGAGCCGACTGAATCTGACGAGGCATCACGACGAGATCGTGGCCGCGCTCGATATGCTGTTCCAGGGCTTCTGAACTGCTGGGGAGCTTCGGGGTGGCGGACCGTCTTCACCCCGCCGTCTTAGTCTGCCAGGCCTTAAGCGCCTCGTCGAACACCTTCTCGCCTGGAATGCCCTTTTCCATGGTGAGCAGCGCCCGCCGCCCGGTCTTGTAGACGACCGGCACGTCGATCCAGTCCTGACCTCTGAGCAAGGTCAGATTGGCGTCTTCATCCGCCTTGGTATCGTTGAGCGCAACCAGGAAGAAACCGTCGGCGATCTTGGCCGGGATGCCGATCAGCGGGCTTCCGGCATCCTGCTCGGAGCCCTTCATGGCGACACGCAGGATGTTGTCGACGCCGCCGCCCTCGAAGCCGTCAGGCGTCAGGAAGATCATCTCGATAATATGGCTGGCCGGCAGCGTCTGGTCGGTGTTGCGACGGATCGTCATGCGCAACTGGATATCCTTGCCTGGAATGGTCGCCTCGGCGCGGATCGCCGGCTCGGGCGGCAGGTCGCCGCCGGGCGATTCCTGCACCAGCGACCAGACGATGTTGCCGGGCTCGGCCGAGCCTTGAGCGGTGCTGGTGCGCTCCTCGTAGAAGATCGCCTTCTGGCCGACGGCCAACGTGGCTTGCGGCGGAACTGCCGTTGGTGCCGCTGCCGGTGCTGGCGGCGGGGCGGCCGCTGCAGGCGCTGCTGCCCCGTTGGCGGGCGGCGTTGCGGGAGTTGGTGCAGCGGACCCATCGACTGCTGGAGCATTGGCCGTGGCTTGCGTGTCGGCGGGTGCGGCCGGAGCCGGCGCGGCCGGTGCCGGGGTGGTCGGCGCTTGTGCGGCCGATGGCGGCGTGGTCAGTGCGGCGACGGATTCGCCTTCGCCGATGCCCGCCTGCCCGGCCGCGGGGCCGGGATCGACTTCGTGCCCCTCGGGCGTCAGGCGCTGCGTGAACTTCGCGCCCTCGCCGGCATCCGTCGGAGGCGCGGCGGCCGGTACGGCCGCATCGGCCACCGGCTTGGCCGGGGCTGGTTTTACCAGCGGTTCGGTGGCGACGGCTGTGGTCGAGTCGAGGCCGAGCATGCTGCCGAACGCATCCTTGTTCAGCCAGATGCCATAGCCACCACCGGCAATGACGAGCAAGGCAATGGCGGCGGCGATCACACCGCCATAGCTGCGCCTGCGCTCCGCAGGATAGAGCCGCTGGAACCTGTCCTCCGCGGGGCCGCCGTCGTTGGAAAAGTCGTCGCCCGGAAAAACGCCGTCTTGGCCGTCAGCCGTCGGAAGTTCCATATCGGACGGCGGCGGACCAGCGCGCTCCTGAGAAAGAGCGACGGGCTGCGGCTTTTGCCAGTTCGGCGCCGCCTTAGCGGGCGTGGGCTGCCAGGCCGGCCCAGTCTTTGCTGGCTCCGTCTTTGCCGGCTCGGTCTTGGCCGGCTGCCATGCCGGCTCCGTCTTTGCCGGCTGTCGGATATGGCTGGACTGGTTCTTGTTGCGGTCGATGGAGGAGAAGATGTCCTCCAGTTCCGCCAGCGGGTCGGGTGGCGGCGCAGGCTTGGCATAGTCCCGCTCGACTTTGGCGATGGCGTCTTCCAGTGCACGCATCTGCCGGTCGACATCGGAAGGCGTCATCGTGGCCTTCTCTGCGAGTTGTTTCGCGATTGACGAACGGGCCCTGTCATAGACCCTGGCGCGCACTTCCGCCGACGGCTCACCGAGTTTATCGAGCGCCTTTTTCAGAATAGGAACAAAATCTACCATACGTCAGTCGACCTGCATTTGTTTCTGGGCCGGCCCCCGCAAATCAGCCGCAATGCCCGGAAAGGCTGAGAAACTAGTCTTGAAACGGATCGGTCACAAGTATCGTGTCGTCCCGCTCAGGGCTGGTGGAAAGGAGTGCGACCGGCGCGCCGATCAGCTCCTCGATGTAGCGGACGTACTTCACCGCCTTGGCCGGCAGGTCGTTCCAGCTGCGCGCGCCGGCAGTGGTGCCTTTCCACCCCTCCAGCGTCTCGTAGACCGGTTCGACGCGGGCCTGCGCACCCTGGCTGGCCGGCAGGTAATCGATCGCCTCGCCGTCGAGTCGGTAGCCGGTACAGACCTTGATCTCGTCCAGCCCATCGAGCACATCGAGCTTGGTCAGCGCAATGCCCTTGATGCCGTTGACGGCGACGGCCTGGCGGACCAGCACGGCATCGAACCAGCCGCAGCGGCGCTTGCGGCCGGTGACGACGCCGAATTCATGGCCGCGCGTGCCCAGGAACTCGCCGATCTCGTTCTTCTGTTCGGTTGGAAACGGGCCTTCGCCGACGCGCGTCGTATAGGCCTTGGTGATGCCGAGTACATAACCGATGGCGCCCGGCCCGACACCCGACCCGGCGGCGGCCTGGCCGGCAACCGTATTGGACGAGGTGACGAACGGATAGGTGCCGTGGTCGATGTCGAGCAACGTCCCTTGCGCGCCCTCGAACAGGATGCGCTCGCCGGCGCGGCGCTTGTCGTCGAGGATTTTCCAGACGCGGTCCATATAGGGCAGGATCTCGTCGGCCACCGAGATCAGCTCGCTCATGATCGCCTCGTGCGTGACCTCGGCATGGCCGAGCCCGCGCCGCAGCGCATTGTGGTGCGTCAGCAGCCTGTCGACCTTCAAGGGCAGCGTTTCCAAATCCGCCAAATCCATCACCCTGACCGCGCGCCGGCCCACCTTGTCTTCATAGGCGGGACCGATGCCGCGACGGGTCGTGCCGATCTTCGTTCCGGAATTGGAAGCGGCGTCCTCGCGAAATCCATCCAGCTCCCGGTGCAAGGACAGGATAAGCGCGGTGTTTTCGGCTATTTTCAGGCGGTCTGGCGTCACCTCGACGCCCTGCGCCTTCAATTTCGCAACCTCCGCGACGAAAGCGTGCGGATCGAAGACGACGCCATTGCCGATGATGGACAGCTTGCCTTGCCGCACCACGCCGGACGGCAGCAGCGACAGCTTGTAGACCTTGCCGTCGACGACCAGCGTATGGCCGGCATTGTGGCCGCCCTGGAAGCGCACGACAACATCGGCGCGCTCCGACAGCCAGTCTACGATCTTGCCTTTGCCCTCATCGCCCCATTGCGAGCCGACGACCACCACATTGGCCATATTTCTTTTCCCTTGAGACGCCGCACGAGCAGCTTGAAACAGTTCGAAACGACAGGCCTCTATCGCATCGGCCCCCAAAATCGGAATCGATTTTCGGAAAGCACGACGCGAGGATTAAAGCCTTCCGACGCGTACTTTGTAGCGTCCAATTGCACGCACGTCGTTCTATAGCGTCAAGACCCGGCGAGCGCGACCACTCTTTGCCGCCCAAAACGCTCCGAGGCACAACAATTTTCGCCTTTGACATCATTTACTTGGGCTGGCGGTCGCAATAGGCCCACACCGACCGTCAAATTCCCTCTGCCTGGCCGGGAGTTCACGATGCATCGAGCCGCCTATCTGTTCCTGCTGTTCACCACCTTGCTGTGGGGCGGCAACTCTGTGGCGGGAAAGCTGGCGGTCGGTCATATCTCGCCGATGACGCTGGTCTTCCTGCGTTGGCTGCTGGCGGTTCTGATTCTGCTGCCGATCGGCTGGGGAACGCTACGCCAAGACTGGCCGGTGGTGCGCAGGCATTGGTTGCTGCTTGGCGGGCTCGGCGCTTGCGGCTTCGCCTTTTTCAATGCGATCTTCTACACGGCGCTCAACTACACCACGGCGATCAACGTCTCGATCGAGCAGGCGGCGATACCGATCGTGATCATCATCGCCAATTTCGTGCTGTTTCGCCTGCGGGTGAACCGGGTGCAGATCGCTGGCGTCGTGCTGACCATCATTGGCGTCGCGGTGACGGCGAGCCATGGCGACCTGCGCCAGCTTCTCAAGCTGGATCTCAACTTTGGCGACGCGATCATGCTGGTCGCCGTGCTTTGCTACTCCTTCTATTCGGTGGGGTTGCGGCTGAAGCCGGTCATCCGCTGGCAGAGCCTGATGCTGGCGCTGTCGGTTGCCGCACTCGTCACATCGCTGCCTTTCTTCCTGTGGGAGATTGCCGCCGGCAAAGTCATCGTCCCCGATGCCCGCGGCTGGGCGGTCGCGTTCTATACCGCCATCGGTGCTTCGGTCATCTCGCAGATCTTCTATATCAGGGGCAATGAGCTGATCGGCGCCAACCGCGCCGGCCTGTTCATCAATCTGGTGCCGATCTTCGGCACGCTGCTATCGGTGCTGATTGTCGGCGAGACATTCCAGCTCTATCAGGCGCTGGCTCTCGCGCTGGTGCTCGGTGGCATCAGCCTCGCCGAATACAGCGGACGGAAGATGGCGGCATCCGCTGCTGAATGAAGTCGCTTGCCGCGACGTTCCACCGCCCCGCGTGCTGCTGCACACGGGGCGACCGAATTTCAGGCTATCCCAACATCGAAATGCAGCCGCTTGGCAGAGTCGATCGACTTGTGCGAGCGCACCTGCGCCAACACGTTTTCCGGGAATGGCGCATCGAGATAGAGCAATGCGATGGCATCACCGCCCGGCCGGTTGCGGCCGAGCTGGAAATTGGCGATGTTGACGCCGTTCTCGCCGCACACCGTGCCGAGCAGACCGATGATGCCGGGCGCGTCGGCATTGGTCGTGTAGAGCATGTGCTGGCCAACCTCGGCGTCGAGATTGATGCCCTTGATCTGGATGAAGCGCGGCTTGCCGTCCGAAAAACACGTGCCGGCGATCGAGCGCGTCCTGTGCTCGGTCTTGACCGTCAGCTTGATATAGCCGTCGAACACGCCCGACTTGTCGCGCTTGACCTCGGCGACGATGATGCCGCGCTCCTTCACCATGATCGGCGCCGACACCATGTTGACGTCGGCGACCTGCGGCCGGATCAGCCCGGCAAGAGTGGCGCTGATCAGCGCCCGCGTGTTCATCGTCGCGGTCGAGCCGTCGAACAGGATCTCGACCTCCTTGATCGGATCCTCGGTGACCTGGCCAACAAAGGCGCCGAGCACTTCAGCGAGCTTGACGAAAGGTTTCAGCCGCGGCGCTTCCTCGGCGGTGATCGATGGCATGTTGATGGCATTGGAAACGGCGCCCTTGATCAGATAGTCCGACATCTGCTCGGCGACCTGCAGCGCGACATTCTCCTGCGCCTCCATCGTCGAGGCCCCCAGATGCGGCGTTGCCACCACGTTCTCCATGCCGAACAGTGCGTTGCTCTCCGCCGGTTCGACCTCGAACACGTCGATGCCGGCGCCGGCCACCTTGCCGCTCTTCAGCGCCGCGATCAGGTCGGCCTCGACGATCAGCCCGCCACGGGCGCAGTTGATGATACGCACGCCGGTCTTCATCTTGGCGATCGCCGCGGCGTCGATGATGTTGCGCGTCTTGTCCGTCAGCGGCGTATGCAGCGTGATGAAGTCGGCGCGGGCGAACAGCTCGTCGAGCTCGACCTTTTCGACGCCGAGCTCCTCGGCGCGGCTGTCCGACAGGAATGGATCGAAGGCGATGACATGCATCTTCAGGCCGACGCCGCGCGTAGCGACGATCGAACCGATATTGCCGCAGCCGATGATGCCCAGCGTCTTGCCGGTGATCTCGACACCCATGAAGCGGTTCTTTTCCCATTTGCCGGCATGCGTCGAGGCGTTGGCCTCCGGTATCTGGCGGGCCAGCGCGAAGATCATGGCGACGGCATGCTCGGCGGTGGTGATCGAATTGCCGAAGGGCGTGTTCATCACGATGATGCCCTTGCGGCTCGCCGCCGGTATGTCGACATTGTCGACGCCGATGCCGGCGCGGCCCACGACCTTCAGCCTGGTCGCAGCATTGATCAGCTTCTCCGTGACCTTTGTCGCCGAGCGGATGGCCAGCCCATCATACTGGCCGATCACTTCGAGCAGTTTTTCCTTGTCCTTGCCGAGATCCGGCAAATAGTCGACCTCGATGCCGCGATCCCTGAAGATCTGCACGGCGGTGGTGGAAAGTTTGTCTGAGACGAGAACGCGGGGCATTGGCTTGGTCCTTTGCGATTGGCGTCCCTCCCCCTTGAGGGGAGGGTCGGCGCGAAGCGCCGGGGTGGGGTCGTTGCGGCCGGATGCGGCCAAATCTTTTTCTTTCTGGATGGCGGATCGTTGAACGGGTGGAGGCGACCCCACCCGGCCCTTCGGGCCACCCTCCCCTCGAGGGGGAGGGAGTCAGGCCGCCGCTTTGAGCGACGCCTTTTGCGCCGCAAAGGCCCAGTCGAGCCAGGGCAGCAACGCTTCGAGATCGGAGGTCTCGACTGTCGCGCCGCACCAGATGCGCAGGCCGGGCGGTGCATCGCGGTAGGCACCAATGTCGTAGGCGACGCCTTCCTTGTCGAGCGCCGAGACAATTGCCTTGGCGAACGCAGCCTGTCCATCGGCGTCGAGTGCAGCGACTTGCCGGTCGGTGAAGGAAAGGCAGACCGACGTGTTCGAACGCGTCGCCGGGTCTACGGCAAGATGGCCGAGCCAGGAAGATTTTCTGACAAAGCGATCGAGAACAGCGGCATTGGCATCCGCTCTGGTGACCAGCGCGTCGAGGCCGCCGATCGACTTCGCCCAACGCAGCGCGTCGAGATAGTCCTCGACGCACAGCATCGACGGCGTGTTGATAGTCTCGCCCTTGAAGATGCCTTCGATCAGCTTGCCGCCCGAGGTGAGGCGGAAGATTTTCGGCAACGGCCAGGCCGGCTTGTAGCTTTCCAGGCGTTCGACGGCGCGCGGGCTGAGGATCAGCATTCCGTGCGCGCCCTCACCGCCCAGCACCTTCTGCCAGGAGAAGGTGACGACGTCGAGCTTCCTGAAATCGAGCTGTTGCGCAAAGGCCGCCGAAGTCGCGTCGCAGATGGTCAGGCCCTTGCGGGTGGCCGGGATGAAATCGCCGTTCGGCACGCGCACACCCGACGTCGTGCCGTTCCAGGTGAAGACCACGTCGCGGTCGAAGTCGATTCTGGTCAGGTCCGGCAGTGCGCCGTAGTCCGCCTCTAACCTGCGAACATCGGCGAGCCTCAGCTGCTTGACCACATCGGTGACCCAGCCGGAGCCGAAGCTCTCCCAGGCGACCATGTCGACGCCGCGTTCGCCGAGCAGCGACCACAGCGCCATTTCGACCGCGCCGGTATCCGAGGCCGGCACGATGCCGATGCGGTAATCCGCCGGAACCTGGAGGATTTCCCGGGTCAGCTCGATCGCTTGTTCGAGCTTGGTCTTGCCGATCTTGGCGCGGTGCGAGCGCCCGAGCGCGGCATTTTTGAGCGCCTCGACCGACCAGCCGGGGCGTTTTGCACAGGGACCTGAGGAAAAATTGGGATTTGCCGGACGGAATCCGGGCTTCGCATGCGTGGTCATCGTGGTCTATCCTTCCAGATAGTGGCCCCTCGTTGGGGAGGGGTGGCCCACGGATGGCGATATGCGTTCAGACTTTCGGCGTCAAGGGGAAAGTTTTTGTCGCTGTCAGGATATTGCCGGGGGCGAAACGCAAACGGCGGGCCTGCGACCCGCCATTGTCAACGCCTCGGCTTCGATCGAGCCTACCAGAGATCGTAGCGTAGTCCGACTTTGACTTGATGATTGTTGATCCCTTTGCGGATCGGAAAAGAAGTCAGACTCTCGGCAGTCACATATTCGGCGTCTGGCGCGGAAAAATACTGATAGCCCAGATCGACCGAGACGTTCTTGGACACTTGGTACGCAAGCCCGGCATTCAGCGTGTAGGCGAAGGAGTACTGGGTCTTGTTGTCACGCCGGACGAAATCGTCGGTGGGGTCGGCGTTGTCGGTGAAGTAGCTCGCCGACAGGCGACGCTTGCTCTGCACGACACCGACACCGGCGCCGAGATAAGGTGTGATTCCGACATAGGTGCCAAGGTCGACATAGCCGTTGAGTATGCCTGAGAAGGCATAGTTCTTCAGGGTCGCCGATGCCACGGTCGTTCCGTCGTTATAGCCGACGTCGATCTTGTTGCCGGGAAGATAGCCGACATTGAGATCGGCGCGCAGATAGTCGTTGAAATGGTAGCCGAAGCCGATGCTGGCGAAGATGGGATCTTCCTTTTCGTCGAAGCTCGCGGGTGTAAAGGCGAAATGCTCATCCTTGAAGCTCTTCTGCACCAGATAGGAGACATCGCCGCGCAGATACCATCCCGAGCCAACCTCGACCGGTACATAGTCGGGCGCCTGGTCGACATAGACCGGCGGTTCGTAATCGGCGCCAAGCGCCGGCGTCAGCGGCACCAGGACGACTGCTGCAAGCGCCAGTGCTATAGGCGATTTGAATGTCATGGTCCTCGGCTCCCGAACTTGGCGCATTCGCGATCGCGCGCGCCGTTTCAGACAGCATTGTTAACCATAGTGGTTAAGTGCGGGTTAAGGATAACAAGGCGTTAGCAATTGATTTGATCCGTTTTCGCTCCTCGAGCCGGACGGTGTTACAGGGCAACGCAGCATCTTTAGGCAGCCAAACGAAACCGCCCGGCATCAGCCGGGCGGTCGACGAATTCCTCGATTTCGAAGCGACTACTTCGTGTAGACGGGCTCGGGTTCCGGGACGTAAGGCTCCGGCGGCGCACAGTCCGACCTGCCGAACTGGTAGCGCAGGCCGCCGCGCACTTCGTGAACGTTGATACCTTTGTCATAGCCGGGGCCGACATTGGGGAGGGAGGCATAGTCGAACATCTTACCGCCGTTGATGTGGCTGAAGCGGTAGCCGACATCTAGTTTGACGCGGTCAGTCAGGCAGTAGGATGCGCCCGCCATGGCAGCATAGGCAAACCGCCAGCCCTTGCCACCGGCATGATCAAATGAACCGTCGCTGTCCACGTTGTGCAGTTCATCCCACTTGACCCAGGCACCGCCGATGCCGGCGCCGACGTAAGGCGTGATCCCATGCCAGGTGCCGATATCGACATAGGCGTTGGCCAAGAGCAGCAGCGCCGAATAGGACGAGGTATCGACGGACGTGCAAGGCGTTTGCTGTGGGCCGCAGAAGCCGTTGGTCGAGCCGCGGAATTTGGACTTGCTCATCCAGTCCAGGGTGAGATCGGTGCGGAAATGCTCGTCGATCTGGTAACCAACACCGCCGCCGGCCGAGAAGGCGCCATCCAGCTTGCCTGTATCGAACTTGCCGGGATTCTGGGGCGCCACACCGTAGGTGATGTACTCGCCACCACGAAACTTCGACCAGTGATAGTCGATGTCGCCGCGGATATACCAGCCGCCGAATTCGGCCGGCTGCTCATAGGCAACCGGTGGCGGTGCCTCCTCGACGACGGGCGGCTCGACGAAATCGGCGGCGAATGCCGGTCCGACGCCGGCAAACAGCGCGGCCAGAAGAGCCATTCTAGCTGTGTTGAACATGCTTATCACCCCTGAGAACCCTCGAACGGCGAACGCGCCCGAAATGTGATTGACCTCAGTTGTGGATAATGAATCGGAAAGGTTAAAAGGCGTTTAACCGTATTGATTAACCACGAATCTCTAAAAGTGGAGCAATCTGGCGGCCGTTGCTGCAGGCGGAGCTGGCCGCGACCCAATAAAAAAGCCCGCCGGCAAGGCGGGCTTTTGAACCGATGTTGGAGGGAGATCAGGCGGCGCTACGCGTTTCCGAAATGACCTCGACGATGTCGTTGACCACGGACTCGACAAGCTGCGGGTCGTCGCCCTCCGCCATGACGCGGATGAGCGGCTCCGTGCCGGATGGCCGGATGACCAGGCGCCCGGCCTTGCCGAGGCGATTGCGCGCATCTTCGATCGCCGCCTTGACCGGCGCCTCCTCCAGCGGCTTGCCGCCGGAAATATGCACATTCTTCAAAAGCTGCGGCACCGGCTCGAATTTCTTCGACAGTTCGCTGACCGGTCGGTTATGCCGCTTGATGCAGGCGAGCACTTGGAGCGCCGAGACGAGGCCGTCGCCGGTGGTCGAGAAATCGGACAGCACGATGTGGCCCGACTGTTCGCCGCCGACATTGAGTCCATGGGCACGCATGTGCTCGACGACATAGCGGTCACCGACCTTGGTGCGATGCAACTGCAGGTTCATGTCGCCGAGGAAGCGTTCGAGGCCGAGATTGGACATCACCGTCGAGACGACGCCGCCGCCGGCCAGCCGTCCGCTCTGCTGCCAGGATTCGGCGATCAGCGCCATGATCTGGTCGCCATCGACGATCGCGCCGTTCTCGTCGACAATGACGACACGGTCGGCATCGCCGTCGAGAGCAATGCCGATATCGGCGCGCACCTCGTGCACCTTCTTTTGCAGACCGGCCGGATGAGTCGAGCCGCATTCCTTGTTGATGTTGAAGCCGTTGGGCTCGACATTGATGGCAACGACCTCGGCGCCGAGTTCCCACAGCGCGTCGGGCGCCACCTTGTAGGCGGCGCCATTGGCGCAATCGACGACGATGCGCAGGCCCGACAGCGACATCGAGCGCGGCAGCGTGCGCTTGGCGAATTCGATATAGCGGTCATGCACGCCGTCGACGCGTTTGGCGCGGCCGAGCCCATCGGAATCGGCGAGCGCCAGTTCGATATCCTTGTCGAGCATCCCCTCGATACGCTCCTCGATCTCATCGGACAGCTTGTAGCCATCGGGGCCGAACAGCTTG
Source organism: Mesorhizobium sp. M0664 (assembly GCF_040320565.1). Classification (NCBI taxonomy): domain Bacteria; kingdom Pseudomonadati; phylum Pseudomonadota; class Alphaproteobacteria; order Hyphomicrobiales; family Phyllobacteriaceae; genus Mesorhizobium; species Mesorhizobium sp. M0664. The sequence goes on along the minus strand of NZ_JAMYPW010000004.1, from coordinate 68,295 downwards.
ATGCCGTTGTCGTAATAGGGGTTGTGCGAGGCAGAGATCATCACGCCGATATCGGCGCGCAGCGAGCGCACCAGCATGGCAACAGCCGGCGTCGGGATCGGGCCGAGCAGGAAGACATCCATGCCGGCGGCGCACAGGCCCGACACCATGGCGTTCTCGATCATGTAGCCGGAAAGCCTGGTATCCTTGCCGAGCACGACGCGGTGGCGGTGGCTGCCGCGCTGGAACGAGAGGCCGGCGGCCATGCCGACCCGCATGGCGACCTCCGCCGTCATTGGAAACTTGTTGGCGCGCCCACGAATGCCGTCCGTACCGAAATAATGTCCTGCCATGTTCGCCAGCTTCCCGATGGTTCTTTCCGAGCATCTCATGCCATAAAATGGCCCAAGCCCCGTCATCACATTGTATGATTATGGACGACCAATCCTTAGAAAATTGTTGTTTTGTGTGTTTTACGTCACGCTAGTGTGTTGATTTTCAAGTTCCGAGCCCTTGTTGCGGTAGCAGCATCAGAAACGTCAACTCAAACCTCATCTGGTTCCTTTGGGCTGTGGCAGTGTGGCCTTGAACCCGAATCCGCATCGTGCTGCTCCAGACAGCGGTGGCTCAGGTCCGCCGCAGCCGCCGATTTGACTGGCTGTCATTCGACGCAGTGTCCTCGCTGGGAACCAGCCATAGGCGCGCGCTCCGTGCAATGCACCCGGACGAACTTGGCGGGGAGACGGTCCCGGCAACGAATTCATCACCTTAAAGAAAAGAATGCACTTCTAAATTTGTCTCTACGCTACTTAGCATCTGGCGCAACCAGCCGTTGAGCGCTATTGCTGCACTGGGACATATCATGAACCGCCGCAGGGAGAAAACGCATGCTCATCCACCGACTTGCCACTTTGACGGGTCTTGCCGTCGCGACCTTATTCCTGGCGGCGCCTGCCAGCGCGCTGACCATGGCCGAGTGCAGCACCAAGTATAACACGGCCAAGGACGCGGGAACGCTTGGCGGGCAGAACTGGAACCAGTTCCGCAAGGCCCAATGCGGCACCGATGCTTCCGCCGCTACAACCGAACCCGCGCCAGCCAAAGCCACGGCCAAGGCTGCCGACACGACCAAGGCAGCCGCCGCCGACGATGCGGCGCCGGGCCTGACGGCGAAGGAGTGCAGCACCAAATACCAGGCCGCCAAGGCTGCCGGCACGCTCAACGGCATGAAGTGGAACGATTTCCGCAAGACCCAGTGCGCCGCCGGCGCGACGGCAGCCGCACAACCCGCCGCCAAGACCAAAGCAGCGGCGGCCAGCAGCGATGACGCAGCGCCTGGGCTGACGGCCAAGGAATGCAGCACCAAATACCAGGCCGCCAAGGCTGCCGGCACGCTCAACGGCATGAAGTGGAACGACTTCCGCAAGAGTGAATGCGCCGCCGGCGCAAGTGCAGCCGCACAACCCGCCGCGGCACCTGCCAAGGCGACGACAGCCGCCGCGACCGATACCGGCAAAGGCGTCAGCATGGCGGATTGCAGCGCCAAATATCAGGCTGCCAAGGCCGGCAACACGCTGAACGGCATGAAGTGGAACGACTTCCGCAAGAGCCAATGCGGCGCCGGCGCAGCCGACGACGACACCCTGCCGGCTCCCGATGCCAAATACACCGGCGATCCGCAACCGCCGACCATCACCGCCCCCCAGGGCGTGAAATTCCCGACGGCGATCTCCAAGAAGTATGCAACCGAGACCCCGGCCAAGGGCCGCATGCACACCTGTCTCGACCTCTACTACGCCAACAAGGACGCCAACACGCTGGGCGGCCTCAGGTGGATCCAGAAGGGCGGCGGCTTCTACAGCCTCTGCAACGCCAAGCTGAAGAGCTGACCGGCGCCACCATCCGACGACATGAGCCCGCGAGCCGCAAGGTTCGCGGGCTTTTTGTTGCTGCCGAACAAGTGAGAGGGCCTTCCGAGGTCGAACCAACTGTCAGATCGTGTTTCTTGGCTCTGTCCGGCCGACATCGATCTCGGCACCACCGGAACTCTCATAGCCAGAAGCAGAAAACCCGCCTCGGCGGGCGGGTCATTCAGCGCCAATTGGCACCACACCCAAATTGATAGCATAGCTGCCGGCACAAAGCAAGAACAAAATGTGGCGCCGCCGGCAAAAAATGCGAGCTTCATTCTCCGGCGCGCCTTGTCGATCTTCCCGAAGTCGTCAACGAGGCCGATAGAAGGCTCCATTCCTTCGCGCCTCTCTCTGTCCTGCCGGACATCCCCCCGCGAGGCGGGAGATTGGCCGTCATCGTCACTTTCGCCAATTTCCTGCGATGCAGGAAGGGTCGCATTCCCCAAGAGAAAACGCCGCGGTTAGAGCCGCGGCGTTTCGAAGTCGATCTGTGCCGGGCCGGAGCCTAGCTTGACGGCTGAGGTTCCATGCCGCCTTCGGGCTCGGGGCCTTTCTTGCGGCGGCCGGACTTCGGCACGGCCGAGCCGCGGCTCGGCGGCGTGTCGTCGCCAAGGTCGCGCGCGGGCTTATTGCCGGCGATCAGCTGCTTGATCTCCTCGCCGGACAGCGTCTCGTATTCGAGCAGGCCCTGCGCCAGCGCGATCCATTCCTTCTTTTTCTTGGTCAGGATAGACCTTGCCGTCGAATAGGCCTCGTCGATCAGCCGGCGCACTTCGGCGTCGATGATTTGCGCCGTCTCTTCCGAGATGTTCTGCGTGCGCGCCACCGAATGGCCGAGGAACACCTCCTCCTGGTTGTCGCCATAGGCGACATGGCCGAGCTTGTCGGAGAAGCCCCAGCGCGTCACCATGGCACGCGCCAGCTTGGTCGCCTGCTCGATATCGGAGGAGGCGCCGGAGGTGATGTTCTCCTTGCCGAACTTGAACTCCTCGGCGACACGGCCGCCCATCATGATGGCGAGGCGCGAGATCATGTATTTGTAGCTCATCGAATAGCGGTCGCCTTCCGGCAGCTGCATGACCATGCCGAGTGCCCGGCCGCGCGGAATGATGGTCGCCTTGTGCAGCGGATCGGCCGACGGCACGTTGAGCGCCAGGATGGCATGACCAGCCTCGTGATAGGCGGTCAGCTCCTTCTCGGCCTGTGTCATCGCCGACGAGCGGCGCTCGGCGCCCATCATGATCTTGTCCTTGGCGTCCTCGAATTCGGCCATGGTGACGAGGCGCTTGTTGCGCCGCGCCGCCATCAGGGCGGACTCGTTGACCAGGTTCATCAGATCGGCGCCGGAAAAGCCCGGCGTGCCGCGCGCGATCACCTTGAGGTCGACATTGGGCGCCAGCGGCACGTTGCGCACATGCACCTTCAGGATCTTCTCGCGGCCGACGATGTCGGGGTTCGGCACCACCACCTGGCGGTCGAAGCGGCCCGGCCTCAGCAGCGCCGGATCGAGCACGTCTGGCCGGTTGGTGGCGGCGATCAGGATGATGCTTTCGTTGGATTCGAAGCCATCCATCTCGACCAGCAGCTGGTTCAGCGTCTGCTCGCGTTCATCATTGCCGCCGCCCAGGCCGGCGCCGCGATGGCGGCCGACCGCGTCGATTTCGTCGATGAAGATGATGCAAGGCGCGTTCTTCTTGGCCTGGTCGAACATGTCGCGAACGCGGCTTGCGCCGACGCCGACGAACATCTCGACGAAGTCCGAGCCCGAAATGGTGAAGAACGGCACGTTGGCTTCACCCGCGACCGAGCGGGCGAGCAGCGTCTTGCCGGTTCCAGGAGGACCGACGAGCAGCACACCGCGCGGGATCTTGCCGCCGAGCCGCTGGAATTTCTGCGGGTCGCGCAGGAACTCGACGATCTCTTCCAGATCTTCCTTGGCTTCGTCGACGCCGGCGACGTCCTGGAAGGTGACGCGGCCATGTGCTTCGGTCAAAAGCTTGGCCTTCGACTTGCCGAAGCCCATGGCGCGGCCGGAACCGGACTGCATCTGGCGCATGAAGAATATCCAGACGCCGAGGATGAGGATCATCGGCAGCCAGGAGATCAGGGTGCCGAACAGCGAATTGGAGCCGTCGGATTCAGGACGCGCGTTGATGGTGACGTTCTTGTCCTGCAGCCGCGAAACCAGTGACGGGTCCCCAGGCGAATAGGTCTGGAAGCCGTTGGAACTGTCCGTGTAATTGCCGGAGATACGGGCGCCGGCGATGGTCACCGACTTGATCCGTCCCGCCGCGACTTCCTGCAGGAACTGCGAATAGGGAACATCGCTCGAGGCTCCACGCGTCTGCGGCGTCTGGAAAAGATTGAAGAGAGCGATGAGCAGGACCGCTATGATCGCCCAGAGCGCGAGGTTGCGATAATTCGGATTCATCAATTGTCCCGTTGGCGCCCGCTGGGCGGACACGCGTCGTGAGAGGAAACTTGGCCCTAACATAGGGAGAGCGTCTCCCATTGCCAAGCATAACAGCAGGTCTCGGTTAAGCTTTCGCCCGTGGTAGGCCGGCATTGTGGCCGCCGAACGGCACGGCTGGAACGGGCGCCGCGCCAAGCAACGCGGCGACGGCATCGGCCGGCGCCAGATCGAAGGACGGCAGGAAACGGGCGAAGGGCGCGACTGCCGGATATGCGGCGACAGCCGCCGGCATCGGGCCTTCCCCGGGCAAACCCGGGCCTTCCCCCAGCAAACCAAGGCATTCGCCATCCCGCCAGAGCGCCGGCTCGGCGGCCAAGGCGGCACGCACAAGGCTTGCCGGCGTGCCATGCCCGGCAATTGCCCGCTTTGCGGCAAGAGCCGCCCCGAGCGGTGCTATCAACAGCGGCGCGATCATCAACAATGCACCTGGACTGTCGCCCAATGTGATCCGTCTGCGGCCGTCCCACAGGGCATTGCCGGAAACCGCAACAGCGGGCGGCAGATCGCGCAATTCGCGGTGCAGAAAGATGCCGGTACGCCGGGCATCGATCACGGTCCGCGACAATGTGGCACAAAGCGGCCCGGTGCGGAACCGGCCGAAAAGGGCTTCGCTGCGGGCCTGGTCGGGAAGAAAGGCGGTGCCGCCGGTCGCCGCCAGCAGGATGCGCAGCGCATAAATGGCCGACCGGCTGTCGGCGGCCGTCGCAAAATCCCGATCGAGCCGGACGAGGCCGGCGGCCGGCCTGGAGGCCAAGCTGTGGATCAGCATGGCCGCGCGATGTCCCAGCTGCTCACGCTCGACCGCCGCCTTGCTGGCCAGCGCTATCGCTTCAGCCACGCTAGGCGTACCATCGCCTTCGGCAAGTGCTGCGCGGACGCGCGGCCGCTCGAAAGCGGTGTCGGCATTGGTCGGATCTTCGATCCAGGCAACCTGTTCACGCCGCAGGAATTCGCGCAGCTCAGCACGCCGCACGCGGAGCAGCGGCCGCACGATCCAGTGCCGCCACTCGTAGAGGGTTGCCGGCGCCATGCCGGCAAGGCCCCGCGCTTCGTCGCGCGGCCTCTCCTCACCTGGCCCGTCGTCACGTGCTTGCCGCATCAGCACGGTCTCGGCCTGGTCGTCGGCGGTGTGGCCGGTCAGGATCAGGCCGATGCCTGCCGCTTCGGCGGCCTCGGCGAGCAGCCGGTAGCGGGCTTCGCGCGCGGCGGCGGGCAGGCCGGTCGATGGTTTGTGCCCCGACCAGGCGAGGATGCGATGGGCAATGCCGCGCGCCGCGCACAGCCTGGCCACGGCTTGCGCTTCCGCTGCCGCTTGCGGCCGCAATTGATGATCGATCGTTACCGCCAGCAATTTCGTTGCCGGGGCGTTACGATCGAGATGGGCTTTGAGGAGGAGGAGAAGGGCGGTCGAGTCGCTGCCGCCGGACACGGCCGCAACAGCGCCGTTGGAAAAGTCGATCCGCGAAAAATCCGAAAGGTCAGGCTCGCTGTCGAGCGTCATGCATGTCGCCCAAGCGTGGGCCCGGTTTTGCGGCAACGACACGCAACGGAAAAACTAGCACGCCGCGAGTGCCCTTTCCTGCTTGACCCGCTCCTTGAGCGCGCCGGAAATATCGGGGTAGCGCTTGCCGATCTCGCTGAAAGTGGCACAGGCCACGTCGCGCTGCTTCAGCCCGACCAGTGAAACGCCGAGCTTCAGCAGCATGTCGGGCGCCTTCTTGGCCTTGGGATAGTCCTTGCTGGCTGCGAGGAAAATCTCGGCCGCATCGCGGTATTTCTGCTGGCCGAGCAGCGATTCACCGAGCCAGTAATGCGCGTCCGCTGCTTTGGCGTCCTTGGGAAAACGGGCGATATGGTCGCGGAAGCCCTGTTCGGCGGTGCTGTAGTCGCCCGACAGGATGAACTGGTAAGAGTTGCGGTAAAGCTCCTCCGGATCGTTGGTCGACGGGAGTGCCGCAACCACCGTATCGTCGGATTTACCGGCCTTGTTGCCGGCTGCGCTGGCGCCGTTGGCTGGGGCCGTATTCTGCTGCGGCGCATTCGCTTGCGCATTGCCATCGGCTTCGACGACATTGCCGTTTTTGTCGACGGTGATGGTGCCGAACGTCTTGGGCGGCGCGCCGGGGATCAGCTTGCCGGGATCGCCGTTGGGCGATTCGACGATGACGTCCTCGACGCTCTTGTCGCCGTCTGCCGCCTTGCCCGCATCGGCCGGAGCCGGCGTCCCCGGCGCCTCCGCCACGTTACTGTCGCCGTTGGGGCTGTCGCTGCTGGGCGCGGCCTCGGACTTCTTCTGCTCGGCCGGCTGCTGCGCGCCTTGCGGACCGCCTTCCAGCTGCTGGAAGCGGAATTCGTTGTCTTCCTGCTGCTTGCGGATCTGCTCCTGCATCTGCAGGACCTGGAAATTGAGTTCCTCGATCTTGCCATTCATCTGCCGGAGCTGTTCCTCCAGCGCCGGAGTGCCGGTACCATCCTGCTGCGCGAATTGAACCTGATCCGGCTTTTTCTTTTCGCCGAAAATGCCGGGCAGTTTGATCGTCGGCAGGTGGAAGGAAAAACCGCTTTCCGATGACTGCCCGGTGCCGTTTGCCCCGTCAGCAAGTGCCGCGATACTTGATACGAGCAGCAGCGCAAGCGTGCCGCTCAAGACCGATCTGAAATGCATGTGCCTCTCGCCGTGAAACCGTTAGCCTGTTGCGCGCCCTTGCCAACCGAAGTGGCCAGGCGCCCTCGGCTCTTAACAGGACGTGAGACTTCGGCCAAATTTTGTTTGGAGCGGGCAGATATGAAAAAGGCGGCCTTTTGGCCGCCTTTCGCACCAAGTGTTGCATTTATGCCGATCAAGAACCGGCGCCGCCCAGCGTGGTTACGGCGCGGCGGTTCTGCGACCAGCAGGAGATGTCGTCGCAAACCGCGACCGGACGCTCCTTGCCGTAGGAAATGGTCTTCAGGCGCTGCGCCGAAACGCCTTTGGCGACCAGGAAGTCGCGTGTGGCGGCAGCACGGCGGGCGCCGAGCGCCAGATTGTATTCGCGCGTGCCGCGCTCGTCGGCATGGCCTTCGATGACGATGGCATACTGCTTGTACTGGTTCAGCCACTGCGCCTGGCGCGACAGCGTCGTCTGCGCATCGGCGCGGATCGAGGACGAATCGGTGTCGAAGAAGATGCGGTCGCCGATGTTGACGGTAAAGTCCTGGGCCGATCCGGGCGTTGCCGCGCCGGCGCCGTTGAGGCCGAGATCGGCGGCGCTGTTCGGCGTCTTCTTCGAGGCGCAACCGGTGATCGCGAGCATCGCGACCAGCGCGATCATGACCGGGTTTGTGGTAAGTGCTGCGATACGGCCCATGCCGCCTCTCCTTCGCAATTCGAGTGATTTCATTGATCGTCCAGTAACCACGTTTGGGTTAACCGGCGCTCAAGAAACACGGTTAAAATTTGGTTTTCGGCTGCCGTCCGCAACCGTTCTGCCGAGGGGCGACAATGAGCGCGGACCGTAGGCGGAAATGCGGCTAAAACATGAAAAAGAGGGAATTGAGGAACTGAAGAACCGAGGAATTGAGGAATCGAGGAATTGAGCAAAGAGATCACCTCAGCTTCTCTCTGAGATTGACCAGCACTCCGTAGATACGGGCATAGGATTGCAACCAATGGTCGCGTTGCGCCTGTGTGATGTACTCGAGGTCGAACGCATACGAACTCCAGGTCTCCACCTCACTGCATGATCCTATGGCCATTGAAATGAAGCGTGCGAATTCGGGCTTGGAGTGAGCCTGTTTGGCAAAGCCTTCGGCCAAATTGGCGCAGATCGCCTTGCTGGAACGACGTAGTTGATCGGCGAGCGCGTATTGCTCCATTTTCGGAAAAGCAAGCGTGGCTCTGTGTACCCCAAGGGAAACCGCACAGGCACGCTTATAGACTTCTAAATCCCTCGCGTGCTCGATGTAGACCCCTCTGCCTTCTCCATTCTTCAGTTCTTCAACTCTTCAACTCCTCAGTTCTTCAACTCCTCAGTTCTTCTTCCATCACTCCAGCAGCGGCGACCAGGCCGGATCCGAGGCGAAGTTCGCCGTGGGGATCGACTGTTCGTTGCGGCCGGTGAGATCGACCGAAACAAGTTTTGGTCCACCATTGGAATCGCGGAAGAACATCAGCACCCGGCCGTTGGGCGCCCAGGTCGGCCCTTCCTGCTGAAAGCCGGTGGACAGGATGCGCTCACCCGAACCGTCGGTGCGCATGACGCCGATCTGGAATTCGCCGCCGGTCTGCTTGGTGAAGGCGATGAGATCGCCGCGCGGCGACCACACCGGCGTCGAATAGACGCCGTCGCCAAACGAGATGCGGGTCTGGCCCGAGCCGTCGGCGCCCATCACATAGATCTGCGCGCGGCCGCCGCGATCCGAGGTGAACACCACCTTGCTGCCGTCAGGCGAGTAGGACGGTGAGGTGTCGATGGCGGTCGAATTGGTGAGCCTGGTCGTCGAGCGGCTTCTCAGATCCATGGCGAAGATGTTGGAATTGCCGTCATCGCGCAGCAGGCTCATGATCACCTTCTGGCCGTCCGGCGAAAAGCGCGGCGCAAACGTCATGCCGGGGAAATTGCCGACCAGCTCGCGCTGCCCCGTCTCGATCTGCAGCAGGTACACCCGCGGCTGACCGCTTTCATAGGACATGTAGGTGATTTCCTGCCGGTTCGGCGAGAAGCGCGGCGTCAGCACGATCGATTTGCCGTTCGAGAGATAGCGGACGTTGGCGCCGTCCTGGTCCATGATGGCTAGCCGCTTCTTGCGCGCATTCTTGGCACCGGACTCGTCGATGAAGACGACGCGCGTGTCGAAATAGCCCTTCTCGCCGGTCAGCCGCTCGTAGATCGCATCGGCGATGATATGGGCGACGCGCCTGGTATTGGCGTCGTTGGCGAAGAACTGCTCGCCCGACATCTGCTGGCCGGCAAACGTGTCCCACAACCGATACTGGGCGCGAATGCGGCCGTCAGCCTCCTTGCCGACACTGCCGGTGACCAGCGCCTGCGCATTGATCACCTTCCAGTCTTCGAAGCGCGGCGTGGCATCCGGGTTCGAGATCTTTTCGATGAAAGCGCTTTTGTCGATCGGCGCGAACAGGCCGGAGCGTTTCAGGTCGGCACTGACGATGCCAGAAATCTCGGCGCCGAGCGCATCGCCGCCCTGGAAGTCCGTGATGGCGATCGGCAACGGCTCGACATTGCCCTTATTGACGTTGAGCTCAACGAGCGCCCGCGCCGGCAGGGTGACAGCAACGGTCATACCCAGCGCCATCGCTGCGATCGTCAGGAGCGGCTTGAGGATGGATTTCATGTCTTCTCGCTTCTTTCGCTGATTCTGTGAGCGCCAGGCCTAAAGACCGAGCATCTCCCTGGGGTCAAAAGTGACCCGAACGTCGGACCAGATGTCTTGCTTGCCCGCCGGAACCTGCAAGCCGGCCACATCGCATTTCTGAACCGCGCGCACTGCACTTTCGTCAAACGGGCGGTTTCCGCTCGACTTTTCAACGCTCGGCCGGCCATCCAGCTTGCCGGAGGCGTCCAGATTAAACCGGACCACGACGACGAAATTCTCCGAACCCTCGAGCCCTGCCGGAAGCGTCCAGCAACCACCAAGCTGGGCCTCCAATGCCCCCTGCTCCGATTTCGAAAGCTTCTGGCCCTGATCCTTCTCGCCGCCGAGCGATGCCTGCTGGGTCGAGCGCTTGGCGCCGCCGCCGGACGGCTTCCGCTTGTCAAGCAGAGCCGAAATCTCGTCGGCGTTGAATTGCTTGTCGTCCGATTTCGGCCTGGATGAGGCTTCCTTGACCGGCTTGTCGGCGTCCTTGCGCTCCGGTGCCTTCGCGCTCTCGGCCTGGGCCGGCTGCGGCTTTGGCCGAGCCTCGGGTGCCGGCGCCGAGTCGGGAAGCTGCGCCTCCTCGGTTGGCGGTTGCTTGGCAATCGCCTCGGCGACGGCATCCGGCTTGACCTCGGGCTGCGGATCGATCGCGGCAGTCTTGTCCTGCGGCGGCGTGGGCGTCGGCTCCTTGGCCGGCGTCGGCTTGGGCTCGGTCTGCTTGACAGGTTCGGGCTTGACCTCTTCCTTCGGCTGCGGCACCGGCGCCACCTCCGTAGCAGGAATAGGCTTCGGCTCTTCCTTCGGCTTCGGCACGTCCTCGGGCTTGGGCTTTTCGACCGGCGTCGGCGCGGGTGGCGGAGCCGCCGTCATGTCGACTGGCTGGGGCTTGGGCTCAGGTGTCGGCGGCTTGTCGGTGTCGACGCTGTTATCGCCGACTTTCTGGGCATCGGGAACGATGTCGGGACGCTGCGTCGGTACCGGCGCCGGCTTGTCGTGCATTACAGCTTTCTTGTCGCCTTGCAGGACCTGTGCCGTCGCTTCCATCGGCACGATCTCGACCGACACCGATTCCGCATCGGACGCAGGCATCGCAGGCGGCGAGGACAACGTGAACAGCCCGAAGGCGATCGCCACCGTATGCAAGATCACCGATGTGGTGAGGCCGGTCCTCATCTTGCGTCTACTGATCCTGTTCCTGCAGTGAAACCAGGCCGATATTCTTGTAGCCAGCAGCCGAGATGCGGGCCATCACCTTCATGGCAGTGCCATAGTCGGTGGACTTGTCACCCCTGATGAAAATGCGCTCGTCATAGCCGGTCTTCGAGATCGCCTGCAGCTTTGCCACCAGCTCCTCGATCGGGATCTCGGTTTCCTGGAGGTAGATCTGACCGGCCGAGTTGATGGACACGGTTATAGGCTGCGTATCGGCGTTCATCGCTTTGGCCTGGGTATCCGGCAGGTCGATCGGCACGCCGACCGTCAGCAACGGCGCCGCGACCATGAAGATGATCAGCAGCACCAGCATCACGTCGACCATCGGCGTGACGTTGATCTCCGATATCAAGGCGTGATGGCGGCCGCGCCGCCTGTGGCCTCGACCACCGCGTCCTCCGCCACCCGCGCCTACAGACATTCCCATGATCGTTCCTCAGGCCTTCTGCGCGACTTTTTCATCGATTTGGCGCGAGAGTATGGCGGAGAACTCATCCGCGAACCCTTCCATGCGGACGGCGATCTTGCTCGCGTCGGACGACAGCTTGTTGTAGGCGATGACGGCGGGGATGGCGGCGAGCAGGCCGATGGCCGTCGCCAGCAGCGCTTCGGCGATACCGGGCGCGACCACCGACAGGCTGGTGTTCTTCGAAGCGGCGATCGCCTGGAACGAGGTCATGATGCCGATCACGGTGCCGAACAGGCCGATGAAGGGCGCCGCCGAGCCGGTGGTGGCGAGGAAGCCGAGCCGCCCTTCCAGCTTTTCCATCTCGCGGGTCAGCGCCAGATCCATAGCCTTGTCGATGCGGGTCTGCAGGCCGAGCGGCGATTTTGCGCCCTTCTCGAAGCTCTTCTTCCATTCGCGCATGGCGGCGACGAAGATCGCGCTCATGCCGGTCGTCTTGCGGTCGGCGAGCGTGCGGTAAAGCTCTTCCAGCGACTGCCCCGACCAGAACACCTGTTCGAAGCGGTTGAGCGCCAGCCGCATGCGGGCATAGGCGACGAGCTTGTCGACGATGATCGCCCAGGTCCAGATCGAGGCACCAAGCAGCCCGATCATGACCAGCTTGACCACCCAACCGGCCTGCATGAACAAGGCCCAAATCGATAAATGCGCGCCCGGTTCGGCGAGAGCGATGTTTTCCATGTTACGTCCTTAAAGATTTTCCGGGCGTGGCTGGCGGCTGGCCCATGGGCATCCCTTGTGGTCCGTTCGCGTTAAGCTTGCGGAATAACCCCAAATGCACCGTTGGCGGCCTTTTCGGGGCAAATATTGGTGAAAGGAAGGCGCTTGGATTCTTCCAATCTTAACCAATCCCTTCATGGACCGTTATGGTTAAGGATGGGTTAGGACGTACAGCGCGGCGCATTGCCGCGCCCCGACGACCAGCCCGGCGATCCTCGCCTCGACCGGGAGCTCCGGATCTTCCGCCTCTGAACTCTTATTTGCGCGTTCCGGGCATGAAGGCTGCCACCCAATCCTTGGGAAAGCGCCGCGGCCGGCCGTTCTCGCCGACGATCGCCGCTTCGACCCGCGCCTCGACCAGCACTTCGCTGCCGCGTTTCAACTGCTGCGCCATGACGATGCGGGCGCCGGAAATGTCTTCGGTGCGCGTATCGATGGTCAGGATGTCATCCATGCGGGCCGAACCGCGGAAATCGATCTCCATGCGCCGCACCACCCAGACTATTTTCTCGCCATGCTTGCCGTCGGCAAGCTCGGTGTGGTGGACGCCGGCCAGCCGCAGATAGTCGGACCGGCCGCGCTCGAAGAATTCGAGATAGCGCGCGTGGTAGACGACGCCGGAAAAATCGGTGTCTGCATAATAGACCCGCGCCATCAATCGATGGCCGAATTCCGTGAGCGCGCCGGAAAGTCCGGCGGACAATGCCGATTCACCGTGATCGTCCATTGCGCTGTCCTTTTGGCCCGACAGGCCCTGTTTCAAGCAACACCTGTTTTGCGCATAGACCGGCGATGATCAAGACCTGGAGGGCTGGGCCGGGGACTGCCAGCACCGAAGCCATAAACAGCGGAACTTAGGGTTCTTCCTGGAACAGGCTGATCTGCTGCTGCGCCAGGTCCTTTGGCGCGTCGAGGCCGAGATGCCGCCAGGCATTGGCCGCCAGCACGCGGCCGCGCGGGGTACGCATGATGAAGCCTTGCTGGATCAGAAAGGGTTCGATGATGTCCTCGATGGCATCGCGTGGCTCGGAAAGCCCGGCGGCGATTGTCTCGATGCCGACCGGCCCGCCGCCGAAATTCCGGGCGATCATCGACAGATAACGGCGGTCGAGCGCGTCGAGGCCGAGCCCGTCGACCTCCAGCCGCGTCAGCGCCTCGTCGGCGATCTTGCGGTCGACATGGCCGTCGCCGGCAACGCTGGCGAAGTCGCGCACCCGGCGCAACAGCCGGCCGGCGATGCGCGGCGTGCCGCGCGCCCTCCGGGCGATCTCCAAAGCACCGTCGTCGCCGAGCGGCATGGCAAGGATGCGGGCGCCGCGCCGCACGATCTGCTCGAGTTCCTCGACCGAGTAGAAATTGAGCCGCACCGGAATGCCGAACCGGTCGCGCAGCGGGTTGGTCAACAGGCCGAGCCGGGTGGTGGCGGCGACAAGCGTGAAGCGGGCAAGGTCGATCTTGACCGAGCGCGCCGCCGGCCCCTCGCCGATGATCAGGTCGAGCTGGAAATCCTCCATCGCCGGATAGAGGATTTCCTCGACCGCCGGGTTGAGCCGGTGGATCTCGTCGATGAACAGCACGTCGCGGTCTTCGAGGTTGGTGAGCAGCGCCGCGAGATCGCCGGCCTTGGCGATGACCGGACCCGAGGTCGAGCGGAAATTGACGCCAAGCTCGCGCGCCATGATCTGCGCCAGCGTCGTCTTGCCGAGGCCGGGCGGGCCGACGAACAGCACATGGTCGAGCGCTTCGCTGCGCCCCTTGGCGGCCTCGATGAACACTTTGAGATTGGCCCGCACCGCCGCCTGGCCGACGAAGTCGCCAAGCGTCTGCGGCCGCAAGGTCTGCTCGGCGTCCTCGCCGCGTCTGTCGGGAGCAATGAGGCGTGGCGAAAGGCTCATGCCGCCTTCCTTGCATATGGCAAGGGACCGGACAAGCAACGTCTCACCGTGCCAGCTCCTTCAGCCCGAAGCGGATCAGCTTCGAGGCGTCCGCCTCCTCGCCTGCCGTCTTCAGCGCTGCCGCCACCGCATTGGCCGCGGTGTCGCGCGAATAGCCGAGATTGACCAGCGCCGAGACGGCGTCGGTGATCGGCGCCGAGGCGACGCCCTCGCCGAGCTCCTGCTTCAGGCCGATGGTGCCGGAGGCAGTGCCCGCATAGGCCGGCGCCTTGTTCCTCAATTCGGTGACGATGCGCTCGGCGACCTTCTTGCCGACGCCGGGAGCACGGCTGACCATGGCGATATCGCGCAGCGCAATCGCATTGGCGAGGTCGGCCGGCGCCAGCGTCGACAGGATGGCCAGCGCCACCTTGGCGCCGACGCCTTGCACATTGTTCATCAACAGCCGGAACCATTCGCGCTCCAGCACCGACTGGAACCCATAGAGCCGCAGCATGTCCTCGCGCACATAGGTCTCGATGAACAGCACCACCGCCTCGCCGGGCGGCGGCAATGCCGCCAGCGTGCGCGCCGAGCAATAGGCAACGTAGCCGACGCCATGTACGTCGATGATGCAGAAATCCTCGTCGATCTCGTCCAGCGTGCCTTTTAGCTTGCCGATCATTTGAGCGTGCCGATCATGCCGGGTGGGTTTCCGGAGAGATGATATCGAGGTCCGGGAAGTAGCTGCGATAGCGCGCGGCATCGCGCGTCAGCAGCCGATGCCCGGCGACAACCGCATGGGCGCCGATAAAGAAATCCGGCAGCGTTCGTTCGCCAATGCCGCCGGCGCGGCGATAGCGGGAATGCGTGACACCAGCGAGGAAGGCTGCCTCCCACGGCAGGAATTCGCGATCCATCTTGAGCATGTCGACTGCTTGGCGAAGGGCCTGTTCGGTCGCAATCAACGGCGCGAGCTCGGACCAGACGATTGCATTGATTACGAGTGCGCCGTCGCGCCGGCATGCGGTAATCGCGGATGCCGACCATTTCGTCTCCCGTCCGGCAGGACCCCAAAGGTCGATCAGGACATTTGTGTCAATCAATGTCGAGATCTTCACGTGGGCCCCTCAGCCATTCCATATATTCGTTCGCCGTCATGCCTCCCAGATCCAGCGTACCGGCCATACGGCCGAGCATCTGGCTGAATCTGCGCGAGGCTTCCTCCTCCGACATGTTTTCGTCGACCGCAATAACACGAGCCCCGTCCTCGGTGGGGACGAACTCCACCTCCGAGCCCGGGCCGATACCCAGATGATCCCGTATTTCCTTCGGGATGGTCACTTGGCCCTTGGTGGTAACGCGCATGGTAATACCTCGTTGGTATTACTTATTGCCCATGGAGAACAAGTCAAGAACATACTTATCCGGCCAGCGCCGCCATCCTGTAGGCGATGCTCTGCCGGTGATGCGCGTGACAGATGGCGATGGCCAGCGCGTCGGCGGCGTCATCGCTGTCGAACGTCGCCTTCGGCATCAGCACCTTGACCATCATGTGGATCTGCTTTTTGTCGCCATGGCCGACGCCGATCACCGCCTTTTTGACGGCGTTTGGCGCATATTCGGCAACGACAAGGCCGGCACGCGCCGGCACCAGCATGGCGATGCCGCGTGCCTGGCCAAGTTTCAACGTCGCCGCCGCGTCCTTGTTGACGAAAGTTTGCTCGACCGCCGCCTCGTGCGGCATCGCGGCATGCAGGACCTCGGCGAGCCCGTCATGCAATTGGCAAAGACGCACCGCCAGCGCGGCCTTGTCGTCGGACCGCACCGTGCCGGAAGCGACGAAGCGCAGCGAATTGCCGAGGCTCTCGACGATGCCCCAGCCGGTGCGCCTCAGCCCCGGATCGATGCCGATGATGCGAATCGCTTCCCCCATCCGTCAAGTCTACCTTCGGGGGGACAGCGATGCCAGCGAAATGTGAACAAACCAGAAACAGCAAGCCGAGTCTGTTTAGAGA
The DNA here is from genome assembly GCF_040320565.1 of Mesorhizobium sp. M0664. Taxonomy (NCBI): domain Bacteria; kingdom Pseudomonadati; phylum Pseudomonadota; class Alphaproteobacteria; order Hyphomicrobiales; family Phyllobacteriaceae; genus Mesorhizobium; species Mesorhizobium sp. M0664. The sequence goes on along the minus strand of NZ_JAMYPW010000004.1, from coordinate 52,282 downwards.
ATGTTTGAGAGTCGCTCTGGCGAGACAGATGGCTTGGTTTTCGAGAACCGGAGCGGAGCGTACATAAGTACGCGAGCACCGGAAGCGCGGAAAGCGGCGCTAGTCTCGTCGTTTGAATAACTGTTGGCGCGAGCGACAGACGGTCCTCTGATCCTTTGGCGGATGTGACAGCCATCTCGGTTTCAACCGCGCAATGCTGCCGCAACGACGCTCTCCAGTGGCGTTGTCGGTCGACCGATTAGCCGGCTCATGGCGCCGCCGTCATCGAACAACGCTCCGCGTGAGGCTGCAATGTCGGCATCGGCCAGGATAGCGGCGAGATCGGCGGGCAGCCCGGCGCCTGTCAACACGCCCTCATAGGCCACCCCGGCAAGATCGTTGTAGGCGATCGCCTTGCCCGATTGCCGCGAGACCTTCGCCGCAAGCTCGGCGAGCGTGAACGCTTGGTCCGCCGCGAGCTCGTAAATCCTCCCTGCTTGATCCTCGCTCGTCAGCACCACGGCCGCGGCCTCGGCATAATCCTGCCGCGCCGCGGACGAGAAGCGCCCCTCATTTGCGGCGCCGATGAAGGCGCCGTGCTCCAGAGCCGCCGGGAGCGCCATCAGATGGTTCTCGGTGTACCAGCCGTTGCGCAGGATGACGGCGGGTAGGCCGGAGGCCGCGATGACCTCCTCCGTCTGCCGATGTTCGACCGCGAGCCTCGCGGGAGACGTGTCCGCATGCAGCATGCTTGTGTAAGCGATCAGCGAAACCCCCACCCGTTGGGCGGCCGTGATCACTGACCGATGCTGCGGCAAGCGGCCGCTGACTTCGGTCGAGGAAATCAGCAGCAGTCTATCGACGCCGGCCAGCGCCATCGGGAGCGTGTCGGGACGATCATAGTCCGCCTCCCGCACGACTACGCCGCGTTGGACAAGATCGCTGGCGTTTGCCGGATCACGAACCGCCGCAACGATCCGGCTGGCCGGAACTGTCTTCAGCAGTGCGTCGATCACGAGACGGCCAAGCTGTCCTGTTGCTCCAGTTATTGCGTACATCGTTCTGTCCATTTCGTGGTTGGATGGATTGAGAGCCTCAGATAGCGGCTCTCGTTACCCGCGGAAACCACGTATCTTGTAGTTACCATCATTTTCCGGTAACCAACTGGAAACTCTCATGGAAGATGCGCGATGGTCCTCAGGATGCGAACGAAGGTGAAGGCGCTTCCCGGCTGCCCCATGTCGAGGTGCATGGCGCTGCTTGGCGGGTGCTGGACACCCGAGGTGCTCTGGTCCTTGAGCGACGGCCCGCGCCGGTTCTCCGAATTGCGCCGCGATATCCCAGCCATTTCGGCGAAGGTGCTGACCGGCAGGTTGCGCGATCTCGAGGAGCGTGGCGTCCTCGCACGCCACGTGATGCCGACATCGCCGCCGACCGTGGAGTATGATCTGACGTCATTGGGGCAGGAGCTGCTCCCAGCGATCAGGTCTATCGTGGAGGTCGGATCGCGCCTGCTGCTGCGTGATTCTCCCCGCCTGATGATCGCGAGCCCATCCCTTCGCGGTTAGTCTAGATGGCCGCCGGAGTAGAATTATGAAACGGTCTCTCAGCCGCGGGCGAAAGCCGTGTTGAGCAGCGTGATCTGGTCGGAGACCGGATTGAGGCGACGGCTCGACGGCGGCACCTCGGCAAGGCCGCCATAGATCTCCTCGTCCATCCGGCGCACCAACGCCTGCAGCCGCAGCGAACGGTTGACGAGGTCGATGAAATCCTTCGGCAGCTCGGCCCAGCCGGGCGCCTCGTCATGCGCCGAGGCAGTGTCGAGACGCACCTTGGATTTTTCTGAGGCCACCTGATCGCGGGTCATCTCGCCGGAATTCGCCGCCCGCTGCAAAAGCAGCCACGAGGCGACCTGCATCAGCCTGGTGGTCAGCCGCATCGATTCGGCCGCATAAAGCGTCGCCGCCAGCCTCGACAGCTTCTTGGCCTCGGCGCGGCCCTTGCCGTCGAGATATTCGGCCGCCTGCTCGACCAGGCCCATGCCTTCCTGATAGAGCGGCTTGAAGGATTGGGAGAAAACCCGGCGCTCCGCCAGCTTGATGGTTTTCGCGCTCGCCTTCGAAGGCTCGTTCATCGCTACGCCCCTGCACTTGCCTGACAGCCGGCCGATTCGGCTCTTGGCCGCCATATCCGGCAGCCTAAACGACTGAAGCTTGAAAATGCGCTTCGCTGCCAGCGAAGGCAAGCACATGTTTAACAAACGGTTAACGGCCGCATTTAGCCGGAAGGACGCCCATGCCGGCGGACAAAAAAAGAGCCGCGGATAAGGCGGCTCTCAGGAGTTTAACAGGGAGGCGTCAAACAAAGTGGCTCCAACCACTCGGTAAGAATCCAGATCACTGGATGGACATAGTAAACGCCTGTAAAGCTTAACGAAGCCTTAACGCGGGGCATATTTTTCGATCAAGAACCCAGCATCTGTGCCGTAACAACACAGCTGACTGGCCACGGCGCCGTTCACACCACCGCCTGGAAAGTCGGGGCGACGCGCTTGCGCCATGGTTTCCTCCAAATGGTGACCGGCTTACCGAAACAAAACGGCACTGCGCGCGACATCGTTCCGAAACAGGCGCCGCGCTAAACGCCCGCTCCTCGCAACGAGGCGGAGCAAACCTTGCGCTCCGGCAAATCATCAAATCTCTCAAGGAGCGAATAATGGACTGGTACTCGGCCGTTAAATTTCTGCATATCGTCTCGGCGATCCTCTGGGTCGGCGGCGGCTTCACGCTGATGCTGCTCGCAGTACGCGCCGACCGCGCCGGGAACGTCGAAGGCATGCTGCAGGCGATGCGCGCCACCGGCGAGCTCGGCAACCGGTTCTTCGCGCCGATGTCGATGCTGACATTGCTTTTCGGCCTCATCATGTGCGGCCTCTGGGTCGGCTTTTCCGATCTGTGGGTGCTGATCGGCCTTGCCGGTTATGCGACGACCTTCTGCATCGGCATGTTCATCTTCAAGCCGACTGCCGACCGCATGGCAGGCATGATCGCCAAGGAGGGTGTGACGCCGGCAGTGCTTGCCCAGGGCCAGCGCGTCCTCAGCGCCGCGCGCTTCGACTATTCGGTGATGCTGGTGATCATCGCGGACATGGTGCTGAAGCCGACGCTGCACGACATCACCATTCTGGGCTGCATGGCGCTCGTACTGGCAACCGGCATTGCCCTGGCGCTTGGCAGGACGCGGCAGTTGCTGCCGAGTGCCGCCTGAGGTGTAAGGATATCCGGCGGCGGCCGAATGGGGCCGCCGTCTTACAGGAGGCCGGCGATGCCGTCCCACAGAAGCTTGACCGCGACGACCGCTACGGTCGCATAGGTGAAGGGATAGAACAGCTCCGGCCGCATCCGCCGCACCAGCCAGGCGCCGGCGATGGTCGACAGCGGCGCCAGCGGCATCAGCACCGCCGATGCGGTCAAATTGGTGGTGTCGAACTGGCCGAGCGCGAAATAGGGGATGAGCTTCAGCGCGTTGGTGACGGCGAAAAAGATCGCCGCGGTGCCCGACAGCACCTTCGGATCGAGCCTGATCGGCAGCGCATAGACCTGAAAAGGCGGCCCGCCGACATGGGCGACGAAGCTGGTGAACCCGGCAACAGTACCCCAGAAGCCGGCGGCGACGCGGTTGGGCTCCGCCGCGTGGCCGGCACCGTGGCGGAGCTGCAAATAGAGCCAGCGCAGCACGAAGATCAGGGCAACCGCGCCGACGATCAGCCGCACCATCTCTTCGGTTACAAGTGCCGCCGTCAGCCAGCCAAGGGCGATGCCGATCACGGCGCCCGGCATCATGTCGGCCAGCATCTTGCGGTCGAAGATGCCCCACCACGTCCATACCGAGACAATGTCCATCAGGCACAGAATTGGCAGAAGGATTGCGGCAGCCTGAACCGGCGGCATGGTCAGCGCCATCAACGGCACGCCGACAAAGCCGACGGCGCCGCCGAAGCCGCCTTTCGACAGGCCGACGAGGATGACGGCCGGAATGGCCGCGGCATAGAACCAGGGATCGACGAGCAGGCCTGACATGGGAAGGGACGCTGGAGGGAAAGTTGAACTCTGGAATAGACCAGAAATGGCCAGACCGCGACCGCAAATATGTGGGCCACGCCACCGAAACCCGTCACATGTTTGGCATGTCGAGCGGCGGCGGGCGTCTCCGGATCGGCTGCGCCTTGATAATGGCGGTGCTGGTTTCGGCCTTGTCGGCGATGCGGTCGAGAATCCCGTCGAGCTCGCCGATCGAGCGGACGAACAGCCGGGCAACGAAGCAGTCATCGCCCGTCACCTTGTCGCATTCGCCGAATTCCGGGATTTCCTCGATCAGCTTCTGGACGATGTGCAGCTTGCCCGGCAATGGCCGGATGCGAACGATCGCCTGCAAGGCGTAGCCGAGCGCCTGCGGATCGATGTCGATGGTGAACGCGCGGATGACGCCGCGATCCTCAAGCCGCCGAAGCCGCTCCGAAACGCTTGGCGACGACAGCCCGACCTGCAGCGCCAGTTCCTTCAGCGAGGTCCGTGAATCCTTGACCAGGATATCGAGGAGCTTTCTGTCGAGCTCGTCCAGCATTTTACAATTCCAAGAAAAAAGCCGATGTCTACCTAATTAAATGAGGTTCGTCCTGCATATCACCAGCTGCAAGTCATGGAAATACCCGATCCGCCGTGGGATTATAAAATCTCAACGGGTTTCAGGAGCATCCATGGACAACACGGTACGCGGCACGATCGAAATGACGGCGGCGATGGCGATCCTCGGCACGATCGGCTGGTTCGTCGTCCTTTCCGGCCAGCCCATCATGGACGTGGTGTTCTGGCGCTGTGCTTTCGGGGCGGTAACGCTGCTGATCATCTGCGCGGCGCTGGGACTGCTGCGTGGCAGGCTGTCGCTTCGCATCGTCGCGATCGCGGCTCTCGGCGGTGCTGCCATCGTTATCAACTGGCTGTTGCTGTTCAGCGCGTTTTCCCGCGCGTCGATCTCGATCGCCACGGCCGTTTACAACACGCAGCCCTTCATGCTGGTGGGTTTTGGCGCGCTCTTCTTCTCCGAACGGCTGACGGTGACCAAGCTGACCTGGCTCGGCATCGCCTTCGCCGGCATGCTGCTGATCGTGCAGGCCGCGCCCGATGCAGGCGATCATGGTACGGATTACTTTACCGGCATTGCGATGGCGCTGGCCGCGGCTTTCTTCTGGGCCGTTGCGGCTATCGTCACCAAGAAGCTCAAAGGCACGCCGCCGCACCTGATCGCCCTGATCCAGGTCTGCGTCGGCGTTCTCATGCTGGCACCCGTCGCCAATCTCACCCACCTTCCCGCCGATGCGCGGAGCTGGGTCATGCTGGCGACACTCGGCATCGTCCATACCGGCCTGATGTACATCCTCATGTACGGCGCCATCCAGAAGCTGCCGACGCATCTGCAGGGATCGCTGTCCTTCATCTATCCCGTCGTCGCCATCCTCGTCGATGTCGTCGCCTTCGGCCATCGGCTGCATCCGGCGCAGATCGTCGGCGCCGCCGCCATCCTGGTCGCCGCGGCCGGCATGAATCTCGGCTGGTCGCTGTGGAAATCGAAGGTGCCTGCGTAGGGCCGCAGGCGACCAGGCGAGGAGAATTTCGGCCAACGGCAGTCATGCGCCGAGCCCTATGGAATCGTTGACGGCAATCGTGATCCCCCTGCCGCCTGTTCAATCCCCGCACTTTGCTCTATGCCGCAATGCAACCATCTTCGCCCGGCATAGGCGATAACCGGGATCGAACACCAATGAATGACGCAACGCCGCCCAACCGCTGCCGTATCGTGCTGATCGCGCCGCCGAACGTGCCGGCCGAGCGCATCGCCGCGGCCTTCGAGGGCGGTGACGTCGCCTCGCTTATCCTGCCGGAAAACGGTATGGACGAGGCCTCTTTCCAAGCCTTTGCCGAGCAGATCGTGCCGGTGGCGCAAGCGGCCGGCATTGCCGTCATCATTGCCGGCGACACCCGCATCGCCGGCCGCGTCCAGGCCGACGGCATTCATGTCGAGGTCGGCAAGGACGAGCTCGCCGAAACGATCCAACACTTCCAGGCCAGGATGATGGTCGGCACCGGCGGCGCCAAGACCCGCGACGATGCGCTGGAACTCGGCGAAGTCAGGCCTGATTACATTTTCTTCGGCCGTTTCGGCTACGACAACAAGCCTGAGCCGCACCCGCGCAACCTGTCGCTCGGGCAATGGTGGGCGGACGTCATCCAGATCCCCTGCATCGTCATGGCCGGATCCGATCTTGCCTCGGTGGAAGCGGTCGCCGCCACCGGCGCTGAATTCGTGGCGCTGTCCAGCGCCGTCTTCGCCGACGACGTCGATCCGAAGATGGCGGTCGCCGCCGCCAACGCGCTGCTCGACGAAACCGCGCCGCGCTTCGAGGACTGACGTGCTCTCGCGGAAAATCCTTTTCAGCGCCTTTCTTGCAACGGCCGTGACGCAGGCGATAGCGGCGGAACCCGTTCCGCTGCCGCAGCCCAGGCCGGATTCCAGCGAACCTGCCGACAAGCCGATCGCCGCACAATTGCCGCAGCCCGCCACCACCACCCCGTTGCCGTCGGCCGACACCATCAACCCCGACCGCTTCGGCGCAAAGCCGTCCGACGCTGCCTATGGCGCCTTTCAGCGCGGACTCTACAAGACGGCCTACAACCTTGCGCTTTCGCGCGCTCAAAACGGCGATCCGGCGGCACAGACGCTGGTGGCCGAGATATTGTCGCGCGGCCTCGGCGTGCCGGTCGACGCGGCAGGGGCGGCGAAGTGGTATGCGCTTGCCGCCGAGCAGGGCGTCCCGGAATCGCAATTCCAGTATGCGCTGATGCTGCTCGACGGCCGCTACGTCAAAAAGGACGAGAAGGAGGCCTATGCGCTGATGCAGGCCGCCGCCGAGGCCGGCAACCGCCTGGCGCAGTTCAATTTTGCGCAGCTGATGGTCGAACAAGAGCCCGGCGATGCCGGTATTGCCAAAGCCGTATCCTATTACGAGCGCGCTGCCGCGACCGGGCTTGCCGACGCACAATATGCGATGGCACAGGTCTACGCCAATGGCGCCGGCGGCAAGCCGCGCGACGATGTCCGCGCCCGCAGCCTGCTGGCACAGGCCGCGCGGCAGAACTACGACACGGCACAGATCGATCTCGCAACCTGGATGATCGAGGGGCGCGGCGGCGCCCGCGACCTGAAATCCGGCTTCAACTGGATGAAGCAGGCCGCCGAGGGCGGCAATGTCGCCGCCCAGAACCGTCTCGCCAAGCTCTACATGAACGGCATCGGCACCGACCCGGATCTGATCCTCGCTGGCGCCTGGTATGTTGTCGCCCGCCGCGCCGGGCTCATCGACCAAGAGATGGACGATTTCCTGCAGGGCCTGACCGACGACCAGACGCAGCAGGCGCTGCAACGGGCCAACCGCCTGCCCTGACCGCGGTCTCGAGACTCATCGCACCGGGCTCGTCAGGCGGGCTCATTGGGTATGATCGAGCACGACCTTGCCGAAGGGCGAGCCGTGTTCAAGGTACCGAAAGGCTTCGGCGGCCCGGCTCCATGGCACGACCCGGTCGATCACCGGTCTCAACCGGTTGACGACAATGGCTCGGTTCATCGCCTCGAAGGATTCGCGTGAGCCCACCGGTATGCCTCGCGCCCGGACCTGCCGGCGGAAGATGTCGAGCGGGTTGATGGCGCCGTCACTGCCGCCGAGATAGCCGATGACGTTGATCTGGGCGCCGCGCGCCGCTGCCCTCAGCGATTGTGCAAAACTCTGCGGTCCGCCAACCTCGATGATATGGTCGGCCCCGCGGCCATCCGTCAATCCCAGCACGGCCGATGCCCAGTCGGGGACGCTGCGATAGTTCACGCCGTCCTGCGCGCCAAGTTGCCTCGCCCGCGCAAGTTTCTCGTCGCTGCTCGACGTCACGATGACGCGCGCGCCGGCAGCGGCGGCGAACTGCACCGCAAACAGCGAAACGCCGCCGGTGCCGAGGCAAAGCACGGTGTCGCCGGGTTTGACGCTGCCCTCCGTAAACAGCGCGTGCCATGCCGTCACGCCGGCGCATGGCAGCGTCGCCGCTTCGGGGTCGCTCAGATTGGCCGGCGCCAGCACCGCCGCCTGTTCGTCGAGCCGGGCAAATTCGCTGAGCAGCCCGTCGATCGGGCCGCCGCGTTGATAGGAGGGCTCGGCCATCGCGAAACTGCCGCCGACCCAGCGTTGCCAGAACGTGCCGCAGACCCGGTCGCCGATCTTGAACCGGCTGACCTCGGCGCCGATGGCAACGACTTCGCCGACGCCGTCCGACAGCGGCACCAGCGGCAATGCAAACTTCGTGTGATAGCTGCCGCGGACGATCTCGGCATCGCGGTAGTTCAGCGCCGTCGCCTTGACCTTCACAATCATCTCCTGGCGCCCTGGCTCAGGCATCGGCCGCTCGACCATTCTAAGGTTCTCGAGGCCGCCCGGGCTCTGCAATTCGATCGCCTTCATCGTCGTTCCTTTCCAGCTGGGTCCTGCCAGAGGAAAATCGCTTGCCATCCATCGGATTTCAAATTCATAATGTTCAGGATAATTATGCTTCTCTGACATGTTCGGGTGTGTCGTGCTTGAAGAACTGAAAACACTGGCGCTCTTTGCCGAGGAGGGTTCGATTCAGAAGGTGGCGCAACGCCTGCCATTGACGCAGCCGGCCGTCACCCGCCAGATCCAGCGGCTGGAGGAGATGCTCGGCACGGAATTGCTCGACCGCCGGCTAAAGCCGTCGCGACTGACCCCGGCCGGCGTAGAGGTGCTGGCACGCGGCAAGGACATTCTCGCCGCCGTCGACGCGCTGAGATCATTCGCCAAGGGCGACGAGCCGGGGGGCCTGCTGCGGCTCGGCCTCGCGCATGGACTTTGCGACAAAGCCGTGGCCGCCGCCATTGGTGATGCCGTGGCGCGGTTTCCGAAGGTCTCGCTGCGTCTGAAGAGCGGCTGGAGCCTTGAGCTGGCCGACCAGCACAAGCGCGGACAGCTTGACCTCGCCGTCATCCTGGACGGCAGCAATTCCAAAGCTGGCGACGGCGTTGTCGGAACCGAGGCCCTCGGCGTCATCGCTGCCGAAAGCACTGTCCGGCAAGCCGACGTCAAGACCATGCCCTGGATCCTCAGCCCTGAGCCTTGCGACGCGCGCCGGCGGCTGGCGGCTGCCCTGGCCGAGGGCGGCCACAGGTTGATGGTCGGCGCCGAGATTCAGGACAGCGCGCTGCAGATCGACTGGGTTCGTCGAGGCCAAGGCCTTGGCCTGCTGCCCAGGCGGCTGCTGCGGGAAAAGCTGCCGCAGGGCATTGCCCTGGTCGACGCTCCCGGCCTCGAGCTGTCGCTGCGAATTGTCGTCCTGCGTTCGCCGCACCTGCATCTTTTGAGAGAGGTCGCCGACGCAGTGACCGAGGCCGTCACCGCGACTGTCAGGACGGACTGAGGCCGCCACGCCGCGCTGCCGGGCCAGCTTCGTTCCCGCTTCATCGGAAGGCGCTCCTTGCCTCTGCTGGCGATTTGTGGTCTTGGAGGCGCCAAATTGCCCTTTGCGGCGATCATCTCATTTCCGGATCACCTCACCATGGCCAAGATCAATGGCAACGAAATCCGTCCCGGCAACGTCATCGAGCATGATGGCGGCCTTTGGGTGGCGGTCAGGACCAACACCGTCAAACCCGGCAAGGGCGGCGCCTACAACCAGGTCGAACTCAAGAACCTGATCAACGGCACCAAGCTCAACGAGCGCTTCCGTTCGGCCGAGACGGTCGAGCAGATCCGGCTCGATCTGAAGGATTTTTCCTTCCTCTACGAGCAGGGCGACGCGCTGGTGTTCATGGACACCGAAAGCTACGAGCAGCTCGAATTGCAAAAGGAGTTCGTCGGCGATCGCGCCGCCTTCCTGCAGGACGGCATGATGGTGACGGTCCAGCTCTATGACGAAAGGCCGATCGGCATTTCGCTGCCCGACCAGGTGACGCTGACCATCACCGAGGCCGACCCGGTGGTGAGGGGCCAGACGGCAGCCTCGTCCTACAAGCCGGCGATACTCGAAAACGGCATCCGCGTGCTGGTGCCGCCGTTCATCGGCTCGGGCGAGCGCATCATCGTCGATACCAACGAAATCACTTACGTGCGCCGCGCCGACTAAGGCGTGATCCCAAAGAGTTGCAGACTTTTTGGATAAGATCATGCGTCAAGGCAAATAGGCGCAGCGACAGGAAGAACAGCAATGGCGCGTTCCGCGATCCTCAATGTCATGGTCCAGGCCGCAATGAAGGCCGGCCGCTCGCTGTCGCGTGACTTCGGCGAAGTGCAGAACCTGCAGGTCTCGATGAAGGGGCCGGGCGACTATGTCAGCCAGGCCGACCGCAAGGCCGAAGACATCGTCTTTGCCGAACTCTCCAAGGCGCGGCCCGGCTACGCCTTCCTGATGGAGGAACGCGGCGTGATCGAGGGCGACGACGGCCAGCACCGCTGGATCGTCGACCCGCTCGACGGCACCACCAATTTCCTGCACGGCATTCCGCTCTTTGCCGTTTCGATCGCGCTGGAGCGCCAGGGCCAGATCGTCGCCGGCGTCGTCTACAATCCGGCGATGGATGAGCTCTATACCGCCGAGCGCGGCGGCGGCGCTTTCATGAACGACCGCCGGCTGCGCGTCGCCGGCCGCACCAAGCTGGTCGATGCGGTGATCGGCTGCGGCATGCCGCATCTCGGGCGTGGCCAGCACGGCAATTTCCTCATCGAGTTGCGCAATGTCATGGCCGAGGTCTCTGGCGTCCGCCGTCTCGGCTCCGCCTCGCTCGATCTCGCCTACGTCGCCGCTGGCCGCATGGACGGGTTCTGGGAAACCGGCCTGTCGGCCTGGGATGTCGCCGCCGGCATTTTGCTGATCCGCGAGGCAGGCGGTTTCGTCTCCGATTTCGCCGGGGGACAGGATGTGCTGAACGCCGGTTCACTGGTCGCCGGCAACGAACTCATCCAGCGCGCGCTGTTGAAGACTATCAAAAGGCCACTCTCAGCCGGCTGATAGAGGCACGCCGCGCTGAACCGCCGCAGTCGCAAAACCGCAACCAAAGCTTGAAATACTGTCCCGCTGCCGCCCAGATAAGGTGGCGCAGGATCATCGATGACGAACAGCCGGCCCCAACCCCAGAGCGAACTCTCCCAGCTCGACATTCCCTTCATGGGGCGCTGGCATTACTCGCGCGCCGAGATCATCGCCGACGGCATTGTCCACGCCGTGGGCATCGTGCTGGCGATCGCTGCCGGCTCGACGCTGCTGGCACTGGCCGCCTATCGAACCGGCCCCGGCGAATACATCGCCGCCGCCTTCTATGTAGTCTCGCTGCTCACCGTGCTGTCGGTTTCGCTGGCCTACAATGTCTGGCCGGTGTCGTCGCCGGCAAAATGGATATTGCGGCGCTTCGACCATGCCGCGATCTATCTGCTGATCGCTGCCACCTACACGCCTTTCCTGGCGCAGCTCGGCGGCGCGCCGCTGGCCGTTTCCATGATCGTCCTGGTCTGGACCGCCGCGGCGGTCGGCATCGCCATCAAGGTCTTTCTTCCCGGCCGTTTCGACCGGCTGGCTATCGTCTTCTACCTAGCCATCGGCTGGAGCGGTATCGTTCTGGTGGAGCCGCTCGTGCGGACGCTGCCGGCGACATCGATCGCGCTCATCGGTGCCGGCGGCATCGTCTACTCCTGTGGCGTGATCTTCTTCGCCTGGAAGGGCCTGCGCTTCCACAATGCGCTGTGGCATGGCTTTGTCGTCACCGGCGCCGGCCTGCATCTGGCCGCAATGGTCGACTGCCTGGTCATCAACCGGCTTTGACCTCCGGTCGCGGACAGTGGCAATATTGCCAAGCGCCATTCAATTTCGTCACAATTCCGTTTAGAGTCGCAAACACAAATTGATCGGCGGCGACGGCATCGGAAACGGGGCACGGATGACTCTTCTCAGATCCTTCGGCATGGGCAGGCGCTCCGACGTTCTGATCTACGACCCGCACAAATTGTCGAGCCCTCAGGTGTTTCTGCTGACCATGGTGATCTTTCTGTTCATCGTGGCCTTCATCGCCGCCATCCTGACCCGCCAGATCTCGACCGCCTTCGTCACCAATCCCGGCCTCAACGGCCTGATCATCGGCGTGCTGGCGGTCGGCATCCTGCTGGCCTTCGTCCAGGTCGGCCGGCTGTTCCGCGAGGTGCGCTGGGTCAACTCGTTCCGCGCCGGTTCCGAAACCACCGAACCGGTGCTGCTGGCGCCGATGAAGGCGATGATCGGCCGCTCCTCGACGATTGCCTTCTCGACCAGTTCGATGCGCACCATGCTGGATTCGATCGCCACCCGGCTCGACGAAAGCCGCGACACGTCGCGCTACCTTGTCGGACTGCTGGTGTTCCTCGGCCTGCTCGGCACTTTCTGGGGCCTGCTCAACACGATCGGCTCGATCCGCGAAACCATCGAGTCGCTCGACCCCGGCACCGGCGATGCGGCGGCCGTGCTCGAATCCCTGAAGCAGGGGCTTTCCGCTCCGTTGGCCGGCATGGGCACCGCCTTCTCGTCCTCTCTGTTCGGCCTCTCCGGCTCGCTGGTGCTCGGCTTCCTCGACCTGCAGGCCGGCCGCGCCCAGACGCGCTTCTATACCGAACTCGAAAACTGGCTATCCTCGGTCACCGACCTGTCCTCCGACATCGTCGTTGCCGACTCGGCCAAGACCGAACCCTCCGAGGAAATCCGGCTGTTGTCGGAAAAGCTGCGCACCCTGCAGGAGAATGGCGGCGGCTCCAATCCGCGCGTCGCCACCGCCATGGCCAATCTCGCCGACGGCATTTCCGGCCTGGTCAAGAACATGCGCTCGGAACAGCAGATCATGCGCGACTGGGTCGAGGCCCAGTCGGACGAGCAGAAGGCGATGCGCAACACCCTGGAGAAGATCGCCGACGCCTTGAAGAAGCCTGGAGTGCATTGACGTGGCGTTGGCACGAGGCCGGCGCTCCGACCGCCGCATCGATTACTGGCCGGGGTTCGTCGATGCGCTGTCGACGCTGCTGTTGGCGATCATGTTCCTGCTGACTGTTTTCGTGCTGGCGCAGTTCCTGCTCGGCCGCGAGATCTCCGGCAAGGACACGGTGCTCAACCGCCTCAATTCGCAGATCAACGAGTTGACCCAGCTTCTGGCGCTGGAACGCTCGACGACGCAGGACAAGGAGGACACCCTTGCCAATTTGCAGGCATCGCTGTCTGCATCGGAGGCGGAAAAGAGCCGGCTCGAGCAATTGCTGGCGCAAGGCGCCGGTGCCGGCGATGCCGCCAACCAGCGCGCGACGGCACTTTCCGGCGAGCTCGACAGCCAGCGCCAGATCAGCCAGCAGGCGTTGAGCCAGGTCGAGATCCTCAACCAGCAGATTTCGGCGCTGCGCAGGCAGATCGCAGCGCTCGAACAAGCGCTCGACGTGTCCGAAACGCGCGACCGCGAATCCAACACCAAGATCGCCGATCTCGGCCGCCGCCTCAACGTCGCACTGGCGCAACGCGTGCAGGAGCTGAACCGCTACCGCTCCGATTTCTTCGGCCGCTTACGTGAAATTCTTGCCGACCGCGAGAACATCCGCATCGTCGGCGACCGCTTCGTCTTCCAGTCGGAAGTGCTTTTCCCGACCGGCTCCGAGGTGATCAACGATGCCGGCAAGGTCGAGATGAAGAAGCTTGCCGATGCCATCATCGAATTGCAAAAGGAAATCCCGCCGGAGATCAACTGGGTGCTGCGCGTCGATGGCCACACCGACAACAAGCCGCTCTCCGGCACCGGCCGCTACCGCGACAATTGGGAATTGTCGACGGCGCGCTCGACATCGGTGGTCAAGTTCCTGATCGAGAACGGCGTGCCGGCCAACCGGCTGGTCGCGGCCGGCTTCGGCGAATTCCAGCCGCTCGACCCCGCCGATACCGAAGAGGCGCGCAACAAGAACCGCCGCATCGAGTTGAAGCTGACCGAGCGGTGATCTGCAAGCCTTTGGCTTGTATCATGCGCCAGGTCGGGCCGGCTCGAGCCGGCTCAAGTCGGCGGCATTTAGGGCACTGGTGCGGCAGCGGCAAGAGCTGAAAAAATTACCATTTTTTAATTACACTTTGCCGCCGTGGCCTTTAGCCTTGGTCATGGGCCGAGAACCGCCGGCGGTGGAACCGCTCATCGCGACGCGACGGAACCTGACGGCCCGCGGCCGGAAGGCAGGACCCTCCCAACCACCGCCTTCCCCAGTAAAGGAGACGCAACCATGCGCTTCTTCGCTCCCAGGAATCTCAGGACTGCTACGCTCGCCACACTTTTCCTCGCCGTTCCGTTTGCTGGCGCTTACGCCGGCCCGCGTGCGACGGCCTTGATCAATCAGATCCAGAGCGTGGAGACGGGTATCCAGGGCGCCATCCGGGCGAACAAGCTCGAGCCGGGCGAGGCGCGCGACTTGCGCACGCAGGTCGCTCAACTCGATCGGGCCGCCCAGAGGGCCGCTCGCCGTGGAACGATGCCGAGCACGCAATATCAGCAGTTGATGGCGCAGCTCGACGATGTCAGCCAAAAGCTGCGCGCTGACACCGGCAGTGCCTTCCTCATCGGCAACGGCGCCGATGGCGGATACTATCCCAACGGCTATGGCCCAACTTATCCAGGCGGCTGAAATCGGCCGCAATGCCCGGCGCTGTGGTAATTGATTTTGCCCATGATCCTTTTCCAGCTTTCGGTTCAGGGATCATGCGCTAGTCCAACGCCAGCGCAAATCAGCGCCAGTACTGCCGGCACTGTCTCGATGAACAGGGATTTTGCGCCCGCCGTTGCCGCCGTAAAGGCCGGCGACGGCGACGCAGAGCAAGAAGAAGACTACTGAAAACCGGCTTCGCCGAGGTAAAGCCCCAGGTCAGGCCGGCTGCGAGAAAGCCGTCGTAAAGCCCTGATTGGCCGCAAGCACTTTCGAGGCCCTGGCGAATTCCGGCGTCAGCCTGAACACCATGTGGCCGCGCGGCGTGTCCCACAGCACCATCTCCAGATAGGCGATGCAGAGGTGGATCACGGCCACCAGCCCGACCAGCACATTGGCGATCATTTTTCGTCTCCCCCATCGCGGTCTGCCGCCGCCGGACGACATTGATCACGCACGCCACCGCTTCCGCGAGGTGCCTTTCGACCGTTGCGGCCGGCAGTCGATGCATCGGTCGCGGACGGTCTTCAGGGGTTGCCAACAGTTTTGCATTGGTATCTTTTCCCGCCGTCAAATCAGCGGAACCCACAATGTCCTTTCAAAAACTCGACGACCTCGGCCACAAGCTCGAAGCACTGGAACACGCCCTCGCCATCCTCGGCGCCGACGAGGCGACCCATATGGCGGTCGGCGGCGGCGAGAAGCGCGCAGAGGCAATGTCGGTGCTTGCCGGCATGCACCATGCCCGGGCGACTGCGCCGGAGATTGCCGACTGGATCGCGGCGGCCGAGCAGGAGGCGCTGAACGAAGAGCAGCAGGCCGCGGTCAGGGAATTCCGCCGGCAATATACCAACCTGACCTGCCTGCCGGTCGAGTTCGTCGAGCGCCAGACGACCGCGCGCATGCGCTCCGAGCAGCTCTGGCGCGACCTGCGGGCCAAGAACGACTGGGCCGGCTTCCTGCCGGCGCTGGAAGGCGTCGTGGCGCTGGTCCGCGAGGAGGCGGCCCTTCGCGCCCAGGTGCTCGGGCTCGAGCCTTACGACGCGCTGATGGAGCAATATGATCCGGGCAATCGCACCGCCGACGTCACGCCTGTGTTTGTCGAGTTGAAGACCTTCCTGAAAGGTTTCGTGCCGGAGGCACTGGCCGTGCAGGAAGAGCGGCTGGCGAAACATCCGCTGAAGCCGCTTTCCGGCAGCTACCCCTTGGACAAGCAGCGCGAGCTCGGCCTCGCCATGATGGCGGCAGTCGGCTTCGACCTCACCCACGGCTCGCTGGCGGTTTCGCACCATCCGTTCTGCGGCGGCGTGCCGAGCGACGTGCGCATCACCACCCGCTACAAGACCTCGGATTTCCTGTCGGCGCTGATGGGCGTGCTGCACGAGACCGGCCATGCGCTGTACGAGCAGAATCTGCCGAAGGCGTGGGCGCACTGGCCGCTGGGCAGAGCGCGCGGCATGGCGGTGCATGAAAGCCAGAGCCTGTTCGTCGAAAAGCAGATCGGCCGCAATCCAGAATTCTGGCGCTGGGCGCTGCCGGTGGTCGAAAGACACCTCGGCGAGCGCTCGACAATCGACGATATCCTGCCGCATGTGCACCGGGTCGAGCGCGGCCTGATCCGCGTCGATGCCGACGAGGTCACCTATCCGCTGCACGTCATCCTGCGCTACGAGCTGGAGCAGGAGCTTGTCTCGGGACGGCTGGAAGCAGCCGACCTGCCCGAAGCCTGGGATGCCAAGATGCGCGATTATCTCGGCCTGTCGACATCAGACAATCCGGCTGACGGTCCGATGCAGGACGTCCACTGGCCGGGTGCCGCTTTCGGCTATTTCCCCTCCTACACGCTGGGCGCCATGATGGCGGCGCAGCAATGGGCGGCGCTGACCAGGGATCATCCTTCAGCCGACGAAGACCTCGCCAAGGGAGATTTCGCCGCGATCAACGACTGGCGCCGCAAAAGGATCTGGTCGCAAGGCTCGCGCTGGTCGACACCGGAACTGCTCGAACGCGCCACCGGCGAAAAGCTCAATGCCGTGCATTTCACCGATCACCTGAAGAAGCGGTACGGGAACTGAGCCGCTTCGTCTATTCCAGGTTCTTGCCGCGGTGACTGCAGAAATCCGCGAAACTGGCCTTTACTTTGGTGGGAAAGCCTCTGAAAAAGGAGTTCTTCCAAGTTGGGCGAGCGTAGATGTCTGTCTGTTACAGTTTTCATAGGATGAAGTCTTTCTGGCCCCGCTTGGTATTTTTCATCTTATTGATCGGCCTGAGTTCTCCGGCCATGGCCGACGACATGGTTCTCAAGGGTCCGGCAGAAAGCTGGGTAAAGCAGCTTGATATTCCGGCTGCCGATCCCACCAGATCGGATCAAATCAAGAATGGCGTTTCATGGCTGCTCTCGGACGACCAGATCAAGCATCGCGCCGGCGGCTATGTCGAGTACTCGCGCACCGTCTATAAAATCGTCGACCGTCCCGGCCTGGATCGTGGCGCGAGTATCGATCTGCAGTTCGATCCGTCCCGGCACAAGGTCACGCTCAACCATCTTCACATCATCCGCGATGGCGCCGTTTTGGACCGGCTGGAAGGTGTCGAATTCGACATCTTCCGCAGGGAAAGAGACGCCGAGAAGGGTGTCTTCGACGGCTGGCTGACAGCACATGTCAACATCGATGATGTGCGCACCGGCGACATCGTCGACTACGGGTCGACCTATGAGATAACGCCGCTGGTCGGCAAGGACCTTTTCTTCAAGAATTTCTCCACCGAATGGGAAGAGCCGGTAGCGCTTATCCGCACAAGCATCATTTGGCCTTCGGACCAGCCGCTCCAGATCAAGACACGGGGAACCCGACTCAAGCCCTCAATCTCCCCGACTGGACCGGACACCACCTATCTGTGGGAGATTCCAAACCCGAAACCGGTCAATGTCGAGGACAACCTGCCCGTGACCTATCCAGGCTGGGGCTCCATCGATGTCGCGTCTACCGCGAATTGGCAAAGTGTGGTCGATGCCGTTGCGCCCTATTACAAGCCAGCGACCGTTTTTCCCCCGGCTTTTGCCGCAAAGCTCGACGACATCGCTCTGCGGCATCCGGTGCCCGAAGACCGGATGGTCGAGGCAATGCGGCTGGTGCAGGACCAGATCCGCTATGTAAGCCTGTCGATGGGTGCCGGTTCCTACGTTCCGCGTGATCCCGCGACGGTCATCCTGAGCGGGTTCGGTGACTGCAAGGACAAGGCCCTGCTGCTGGTTTCGTCGCTTGTGCGGCTTGGCATTGCTGCCGAGGTCGCCTTGGCCGATCTCGACGAGGGACGGGCCCTGGACCAGCATCTGCCGGCGCTCCGCGATTTCGACCATGCCATCGTCAAGGCAAGGATCGGAGCAAAGACATATTGGCTGGACGCCACGAACTATCTTCAGGGCGGCAGGGCGCACAATCTCGCACAGCCCGACTACGGCTTCGCGCTGCCGCTTTCCAGCACCGGCGGGTTGGAGAAGATGCCGAGCCCTGTGCTTACCAGCCCATCGATCCAGATCGCCGAGGAATTCGACTTTCCGCGGAAACCGGGCGATCCCCTCGTGCTGACGGTCTTCTCGACATATGAGGACGCCGATGCCGATTGGATGCGCGGCAATTTCGCCAGCCGGTCGCTGAGCGAGGTGTCGGACGCCTACCTGAAATACTACAACAAGCAATATCCGGGCATCCAAACCATCGCCAAGCCGGAAATCGTGGATCGCCGCGACGGCAACATAGTGAGCGTGAAGGAAAGTTATCGCTTGCCGGCGGAGGCGCTGGCGGCCAACGATCTGGCAAAGAATTTCCCGATCCGCGCGGCCGATCTCGGCAACAACTCTCTTCCAACCCCGACAATTGTCGACCGAACCGGGCCCGTCTCCCTCGGCCCCCAGTTCTATCGCCGCCACAAGGTGACCGTGCGCAACCTCAAGGCGAGGTTTTCCGGCGAGTCGATGAAAAACGTCGTGACACCCTATCTGTCTCTCAAGGCATCCTGGTCCAACACGCCCACCGAATTTCAAGTTGAATGGAATTTTCAGACGCTGGCGACTGAAGTACCGGCCAAGGCGATTGCCGATTATCTGAAAACCGTCGATGACCTCGCAGACCAGGTTCGCTGGCAGTACGATTTTACCTATGAAGAGCCGCCTGCCGATGTGCAGCTCAGCGATCCGGCAAAGGAGCAGCGACAGACCGTCGCCAGCATGCTTTTGTTGTCGTTGCTTGTCGGCGTTCCCCTGTTCATCGCCTATCGACGTGGCAAACGCCGAGCTTTCGGTAGCTGAAGAATCTCGGCGGCCGCTGGGCACCATGACCCCGAAAAGTGGCTGCCGGTTTTCGGAAGAGATCATGGTCAAACAAGAAGATGGAGCCTCATCTCGATTTCATCGGGATGAGCGATGCTACTCTGCCGCGCCCCTGAAAGCATTCGCCCCGGTATCGAACTGCAGCTTGGCCAGCCGCGCATAGATGCCGCCCTTGGCGACCAGGCTCTGATGCGTGCCTTCCTCGACGATGCGGCCGCCATCCATGACCAGGATGCGATCGGCCTTCAGCACGGTTGCCAGCCGATGGGCGATGACGATCGTGGTGCGGCCCTGCATCAGCCGGTCCAGCGCCGTCTGCACCAGCGTCTCGCTTTCGGCATCTAGCGCCGAGGTCGCCTCGTCGAGCAGCAGGATGGGCGCATCGCGCAAAATGGCGCGGGCGATCGCCACGCGCTGGCGCTGGCCGCCCGACAGCGTCACGCCGCGCTCGCCGACCTGGCTGTCATAGCCCTTTTCGAGTTTCAGGATGAACTCGTCGGCAAGCGCGTCCTTCGCCGCCGCCTCGATCTCGGCCTGGCTGGCGCCAGGCCGGCCAAAGCCGATATTGTCGCGCGCGCTTGCGGCAAAGATGGTGACGTCCTGCGGCACGATGGCGATGCGCGCGCGGATCGCCGCCGGATCGGCCTCGCGCAGATCGACCCCGTCGATGATGATCCCGCCGGACTCCGGATCGTAGAAGCGCAGAAGCAGCGAAAACACGGTGCTCTTGCCGGCGCCCGAGGGTCCGACGATCGCCACCGTCTCGCCGGGTTTGACCTGAAAGCTCAGGCCATGGACGGCGGCGCGGTCGGGCCGGGCCGGATAGGAGAAGGAGACATCGTCGAAGCTGATCGCACCTCTCGCCTTTGCCGGCAGCGGCTTCGGATCGGCGGGCGCCTGGATCGCGGGTTTCTCGGCCAGGATCTCGGTCAGCCGTTCGGCAGCGCCCGCTGCCTGGGACAGTTCGCCCCAGACCTCCGACAGGGCGCCGAGCGCGCCGGCGGCGAACACCGAATAGAGCAGGAATTGACCGAGCGTGCCCGGCGACAGCGTGCCGTCGAGCACGTCGCGCGAACCGAACCACAGCACCGCCACGACTGAGGAAAAGATCATGAAGATGGCAAAGAAGGTGAGAAAGGAGCGGGCAAAGATCGAGGCCCGCGCCGCTTCGAACGCTGCTTCCACGGCGGACGAAAAATATCTGGTTACAAGCTTCTCGTTGGTGAAGGCCTGCAGGGTGCGCACCGCGCCGATCTGCTCGCTGGCATAGGCGGTGGCATTGGCAAGCGTATCCTGCGCCAGCCGTGACTTGCGCCGCACCGAGCGGCCGAAGGCGACCAGCGGCAGCACGATTAGCGGAATGGCCGCGATGACCAGGCCGGACAGTTTTGGGCTGGTGAAGACCATCATCGCCACGGCGCCAAGGCCGAGGATGACGTTGCGCAAAGCCACCGAGGCGGTAGCACCGACGGCCGATTTGACCTGTGTCGTGTCGGCGGCGAGCCGCGAGACGATCTCGCCCGACTGGGCTGTATCGAAGAACGAGGGCGACAGCGTGGTGACGTGGGCAAAGACATCGCGGCGGATATCGGCAACGACGCGCTCGCCGAGCGTGATGACGAAATAGTAGCGGCTGGCCGATGCCGCCGCCAGCACGGCGGCCATCACCACCAGCATGGCGAAATATTCGGCAATGAAGCTGGAATCGGAAGCGGAAAAGCCGTGATCTATCATCCGCCGCACGGCCAGCGGCAGCGCCAGCGTCGTCGCCGCCGCGACGGCCAGTGAGACGATCGCGCCGATGACCATTTTGCGGTAATGGGTGATGTAGGGAAACAGGCGCTGCAGCGGCTTCAGCGAGCGCCTGCGCTCGTCTGCATCGCCGCTGATGTTCGCCATGACCGTTTCCTTTGGCCCTTTGAGGCTTGCGCCATCAATATGCGCTTGCCGCGGCCTTGTGATTCAATTCCGGCTGATGTATAGGCTCGCCGACCGTTTTAGAAGCCGTGGCTCCTCAATAGCTGCGGCTTCGAGTTTTAAAAAGGGGCGCATCGACGCAGGCTTCAGCCCGTCGGCAGCACCCGGCAAGCCAGGAACAGACCCATGAAGACCGATATCCATCCCGACTACCACACCATCAAGGTCGTCATGACCGACGGCACCGAATACATGACCCGTTCGACCTGGGGCAAGGAAGGCGATACGATGAACCTCGATATCGACCCCACCACCCATCCGGCCTGGACCGGCGGCCAGCAGACCCTGCTCGACCGCGGTGGCCGCCTGTCGAAGTTCAAGAAGCGTTTCGAAGGCTTCGGCCTCTAAGCCGCATTGGCATTTCGCAGATCGAGAAACCCGCCTTCGTGGCGGGTTTTTTGTTGGGAAAATACGGCCCTACCCCCCGAGCAACTCGCGCAGGGCCATCCGCTTGTAGGCAGCAACCAGCCGGTCGCCTTCTTGCCGCCCGACCGAGATCGCCAGCCGCATTGCGGCCTCGCCCATCTGCCAGATGAGAAACGCCGTCGTTTCGAGCGCTTCCGGATCGGCGGACGGCCGCAGCCGTTTCAGCACGGCCGTAAGGAATTCGGCGTTGGCCCGGCTGTCGGCGAGCTCGAGTTCGCGCAGCGCCTTGTCGGCCTGCGTGCCCGACCAGATGTCGCGCATCACCGGCTCCGCCAGGAACATTCCGTAGTAGATATCCACCAGTTCCGAAAATGCCCGGCGCAGGCCTTCGGCGTCATTGACCTCGGCTAGCGCTGCCGCAATGCAGGCCTGGCTTTCGGCGGTGTAGCGTTCGGCCAGCGCCCAGATGATCGCCCTCTTGTCGGGGAAGAACTGATAGAGCGAGCCGATCGACACACCGGCCCTCTCGGCCACCTCGCCCATGCGCATGGCGTCGCTGCCTTGCTCGGCGATCAGCGCCGAGGCGGCGGCCAACATCCGCTCGACCCGCTCGCGGCTGCGCTGCTGGCTCGGTGCCCGGCGCGGCGATGCGATCTGCTCGTTGCGGGAACCCGGTGCAGCGGTGCCTTCCATGACTGTCTCCAGAAAAATGGCTTGACTGAGAAAATACGAGGGTTTATCACGTTTTGCAAATGTGAGGATCATTCATATTTTTAGACGACACACCAATCGAACTGCTCGAATCTGAAGCCGGAGGAACTGACATGATCATGAAACTGCTTCCCACCCTCACCTTCGTCGCTGCCATTGGCTCAGGCGTTGTCGGCGGCGTTTTCTTCGCCTTCTCCAACTTTATCATGCCGGCGCTCGCCCGCTTGCCTGCCGGAGGCGGCATCGCCGCCATGAATTCGATCAACATCACCGTGATTACGCCGGCATTCATGACCGCGCTTTTCGCCACCGGGCTGGTCTGTCTTGTCCTTGCCGCCGGCGCTCTTATCGGCTGGAGCCAACCGGGTTCGTTCTGGCTCCTCGCCGGCGCCCTGATCTACCTCGTCGGCAACCCGATCGTGACGATGATGTTCAACGTGCCGCTCAACAACGCCCTGGCCGCGGTCGATCCGGCAAGCGCCAACGGCGCCGCGGTATGGGCCACCTATCTCAGGGACTGGGTGATGTGGAACCATGTCCGCACCATCACCGCCATCGTGGCGCTGGGCTGCTTCATCTTCGCATGGCGGTGAATGCAGGACGGAAGTCCTAAAAGGCCGTCAGGCAGGGTCTTTTGACTTATGGCCCTTGCGGTCGGCATGGCCCAGATCGCGATCCGGATCGATGACGTCGCGAACCAGTTGCTTGAGCTTTGCGGCGTCGGGAAAACCGCCGTCACGCTTGCGGTCCCAGACCAGCGTGTCATTGCAGGAAATGGTGAAGATGCCGCCGGTGCCGGGCACCAGCGTCACTTCGCCCAGATCGGTGCCGAAGGTGGACAGCAGCTCCTGCGCCATCCAGCCGGCCCTGAGCAGCCACTGGCACTGGATGCAATAGGTGATACGGACTGTGGGCAGCGCGTGTTGGATCATGCCGCGCTGAGCTTTGCCAAGGTCTCCTCGTCGACCTCGAAATTGGCGTAGACGCTCTGCACGTCGTCGTCGTCCTCGAGCGTCGCGACCAGCTTCATCAGTGATTGTGCCCGCTCCTCGTCGACCGCGATATTGGTCTGCGGCTTCCAGATCGGCTTCACCGATTCAGCCTCGCCAAGCGCGCCTTCCAGTGCCTTCGACACCTCGCCGAGATTCTCGAAGGCGCAGTAGATCGTGTGCCCGTCCTCGTCCGACTGGACGTCGTCGGCGCCGGCCTCGATCGCCGCGTCCATCACCTTCTCGGCGCTGCCGGCCGATGCCGGATAGTAGATCTCGCCGACGCGGTCCCACATGAACGATACCGAGCCGGTCTCGCCCATCGCCCCGCCCGCCTTGGTGAAGGCAGCGCGTACATTCGACGCCGAGCGGTTGCGGTTGTCGGTCAGCGCCTCGACGATCAGCGCGACGCCGCCTGGCCCGTAACCCTCGTAGCGCACGGCTTCGTAGGTCTCGGCATCGCCCATCGACGCCTTGTTGATGGCGCGCTGGATATTGTCCTTCGGCATCGACACCGCCTTGGCGTTCTGCACCGCAAGGCGCAGGCGCGGGTTCATCGATGGATCGGGCGTGCCGCTCTTGGCGGCGACGGTGATTTCGCGCGCCAGCTTGGAAAACATTTTCGACCGCACCGCATCCTGGCGGCCCTTGCGGTGCATGATGTTCTTGAACTGTGAATGGCCAGCCATGGCACCCCTGTCATCTTCTCGGCTAGAGCATCTGCCGCCTGGTGAACCACCCGGCATCTTGCAAAAATGCTCGAATTCAAAATTTCAGAACGTCCTGCTGCGTCCCTGACGGACGGACGGCGCTCGCTGTCGGAATGGCCGGCTTATAGATAAATCGGCTCAATTCGTCCAGCCGCGCCATTGCTGCCGGCACGCAAGGCTTTCAAGATCCGAAAATCGGCAGGCTTCGGCAAACCTTTCATCCCTCAAGATCGGATTTCAGCCGGTCGAGGATGCCGATCGCGTGCGTGGCATATTGACTGATCCAGCGGTCGTGGATGTGCTTGATCGGCAGCGCGTTGAGATGGTTCCAGCGTTCGCGCCCCTCGCGCCGCGCCACGACCAGGTCGGCCTCCTCCAGCACCTTCAGGTGCAGCATGACCGTGCAACGGTCCATGTCGGGGAAGGCATCGCACAACATGCCGGTGGTCTGCGGCGCATCCTTCAGCCGGTCGAGCAACGCACGCCGGCGCGGATGCGCCAGCGCCTTGAAAACATTGTCGTCCCGCGATTGGCTTGACATGTTATATTTCTATAACATATCTTTGTGCCATTCAAGGAAGGAGCTGTGGATATGTCTCTTGGATTCAGGGTTTCTGGCCGCATCGGCAAACCCGTCGCCGAAGTCTTCGATGCGGTCGTCAATCCGAAGAAACTTAGCGGCTACTTCACCACGATCGGCGGCGCCAGCGCACTGCTGGTGGCGGGCGCCACCGTCATCTGGTGGGGCAAGGTTCCCGTCGAGGTCGACGAGGTGAAGAAAGACAGCCGCATCGTGCTGCGCTGGGATGCCACCGACGCCGACGGCAAGCCAGCCTACAAGACCCGCATCGAGATGAATTTCGAGCCGCTCGACGATGGCGGCACCTTCGTCACCATCGCCGAAACCGGCTGGCACGAGAACGCGGTCGGCCTGAAGAAATCCTACCTCAATTGCGAGGGCTGGTCGCAGATGCTGGCCTGCATGAAGGCCTATGTCGAATACGGCATCAATCTGCGCGACGGCTATTACCGCAGCGAGATGAAGGGCGAGCCGGCCAACGAGAACAACATCTGAGAGCAAATGGAGTAAGAATGACCGCGAAGATCACCGGCGGCATCAACATCGCGATGAAGGTCCCGCCACATCAATACCAGGCAACGATCGCCTTCTATCGCGACGTCATCGGCCTGAAGCCATTCACGGCCAAATCGCCGGCCATCGGGTTCGAACTCGGTCCCAATCGACTGTGGATCGACGAGGCGCCGATGATGAGCCAGGCCGAGATCTGGCTGGAACTGTTCACCGATGATTTTCCAGGCGCGGCGGAGCATCTCGCCGAGGCCGGCGTCGTGCGCTGCGATGCCATCGAGGCACTGGGTGAAGGCTTTCGCGGCGGCTGGATCACCAATCCGGCCAACATCATTCACCTCGTACGCGAACCCGATGCCTGGTGAACAGGGCGGCGCCGTGGAAAGGAGGACGCTATGAAAATCCGTGAAACACCGACCGCCGAAGCCGGCATGCTGATAAGGCGGCCGGTCGCCGACGTATTCGAAGCCTTCGTCGATCCGGCGATCACGACGAAGTTCTGGTTCACCCATGGCAGCAACAGGCTGGACAGCGGCAACAAAGTTCGCTGGGAATGGCGCATGTATGGCGTCTCGACGACGATCAATGTCAGTGAGATCGTCGATAACAAGAAGATCGTCATGCAATGGAGCGATCCGCCGACTACGGTGGTCTGGACTTTCGAGGAGATGCCGGGCAACACGACCTTTGTCGAGGTCCGCAATTTCGGCTTTGCCGGCAGCCCTGACGAGCAGGTCAAGCAGGCGATCGGCTCGACCGGCGGTTTTGCGCTGGTGCTCGCCGGCGCCAAGGCGTGGCTGGAGCAAGGCGTGATGCTCGGCCTGATCGGCGACCGCCACCCGAAGGACGTTCCAGCAAATTAAGTAACGGCGAGCCAAGATCGGCTGGCAACAGACCGCGAATGCTCAGGAACGCCGCTTTTCCTGCTCTAGCACATGACGGCGGAGCACGCGGTTGATCTCCGTTTGATAGCCACCGCCTTCGACATGCTCCTTGAACCAGGACAGCACATCAGCGTCAAGCCGAATGGTCACCGGCTGCTTTAGTGGCCGGTAGAGGTGCCCTCGGCGAGCATGAACCCAATTCTCGGCCGAAGTTTCCGGAATGTCGGACGTGTCAATTTCGCTGTCAGGCAAATCTGCCAAATTGGCGAGCTGGTTGCGCTGATCTTGGCTAAGTTCCTTCCTGCTCATAGCGCCTCCATTCATGCGGCGTTGCTTTCCGGACACCGACAATCCGAATTCGTTCCTCATCTTCGAGATCGGGATAAGTGTGAACAACGAGCAGTACCACCAGCCCTCATCCCGATCGCATGCCACCTTTGCTCGCCATCTTCAAACCGGTCAGGCACAATCAGATGAAGCGGATCCTTGAAGACATCTTTGGCGAGATCGAACGCAACACCATGCTTCGCACGGTTGCGCTTGGCCTTCTCGGGATCCCATCCAAATCGCAATATGGCGGCACCGTTATTTACAAAATTGTACGCACAATTCTGTAAGAGTCAAGTCAATGCCCGCCCCCGCCCTTTGCCTTCTTCCGCCGCCGAGCCAGCATGTTGAGCCCTTCGACCAAGGCCGAAAAACCCATGGCGGCGTAGATGTAGCCTTTCGGCACGTGGTAACCCATGCCGTCGGCGATCAGCGTCATGCCGATCATCAGCAGGAAGCCGAGGGCCAGCATGACGATGCTGGGGTTCCTGGCGATGAAATCGGCCAGCGGCCCGGCCGCCAGCATCATCACGCTCACCGCCACGATCACCGCGATGTACATGATCGCGATTTCGTCGGTCATGCCGACGGCGGTGATGATCGAGTCGATCGAGAAGACGAGGTCGAGCAGCAATATCTGGAAAATCGCGCCGGCCAGCGAAAGCTGCAGCGTCTCGCCCATCATGGTGTCCTGGTGATCATCGAGATCAACCGTGTGGTGGATCTCCTTGGTCGCCTTCCAGACGAGAAACAGGCCGCCGGCGATCAGGATCAGGTCGCGCCATGAAAAGCCGTGGCCGAAGGCGGTGAATATCGGCGTCGTCAGTTGGACGATGATCGAGATGGTGGCCAGCAGGATCAGCCGCATCACCAGCGCGGCGGATATGCCGAGCCGCCGGGCGCGGGCCCGCTGCGCTACCGGCAATTTGTTGGTCAGGATCGAGATGAAGATCAGATTGTCGATGCCGAGCACGACCTCCAGCACGACCAGCGTCAGCAGCGCGACCCATGCCGTCGGGTCGGAGACAAAGGCGAAATGCGGCGCCAGGAATTCGACTAGCTGCATGGAGGTCGTCCCCTCTACGATCTAGAGCAGTTTCGCCGGCAATTGGGTACTGCAAGCGTCCATATCAATGTCACGACCAGAAGGATGGCGCCGTTTCCTCCAGCCGCGGGCCGCGGCGAAACGGCGCGATCCGTTCGGTCAGGCCGCTACGGTCGGAAATGTCGACGCCGACGCCGCACAATGTCGCCGGTCCGGTCGACGCCTCGAAGCGGCCTTTCGGCACCTTGGACAGGAACCGGTTGAGCGGCTCCTCCTTGTCCATGCCGAGCGAGGAATCGTAATCGCCGCACATGCCGGCATCGGAAATATAACCGGTGCCGCCATTGAGGATCTGGTGATCGCCGGTCGGCTGATGCGTGTGGGTGCCGACAACAAGGCTGGCACGGCCGTCGACAAAGTGGGCGAAACACATTTTTTCCGAGGTCGCCTCGGCATGGAAATCGATGACGATCGCATCGGCCTGCTCACCAAGCGGACAAGCGGCAAGTTCGCGCTCGCCGGCCTGGAACGGATCGTCGAGCTCGGGATGCATGAACACCCGGCCCATGATGTTGGCGACCAGCACGCGCGCGCCGTTCCTGGCGACGTAGACGCCTGAGCCGCGCCCCGGCGTACCCTTGGGGAAATTGGACGGACGCAGGAAGCGCTCTTCGCGCGGCGCGAAAATCAGCGCATCGCGCTGGTCCCAGACATGGTTGCCGGTGGTGACGACATCGGCGCCGGCCGAGATCGTCTCGCGAAAAATTTCCTCGGTGATGCCGAAGCCGCCGGCGGCGTTCTCGCCATTGACGATGACGAAGTCGAGTTTGAAATCCGAGATCAGGCC
Organism: Mesorhizobium sp. M0664; assembly: GCF_040320565.1. NCBI lineage: Bacteria > Pseudomonadati > Pseudomonadota > Alphaproteobacteria > Hyphomicrobiales > Phyllobacteriaceae > Mesorhizobium > Mesorhizobium sp. M0664. Next base: position 24,242 of record NZ_JAMYPW010000004.1, on the reverse strand, counting down.
GGGCAGTTGTTCCCACACCGCCGTACGTCCTGTCTTGCCGACCATGTCGCCGAGGAAGAGAAGTCTCATATAAGCGTGATCCCGAACCGAAGGTCAGCGAAGCAAAAAGCTGCATGACTTTCGGAAAAGACCATGCGTCCAGGAACTTATCTACAATTTCGGCGCGAACCGGCGCAACCCGCTCTCGGTGAGTATTTCCGGAATGATCACGTCATGCGGCTCGTCCGGCACCAAGGCCACCTCCTGGCAGTCGAAGGCAATGCCGATCAGCCGCGGCTGCTGCCCCTTGTCGGCCAGCCGCGCGATCGCCCGGTCATAATAGCCGGCGCCGTAACCGATGCGGTGGCCGCGCGCATCGAAGGCGGCAAGCGGCACCAGCATCATTTGGGGATCGAGCACCTCGGCTTCCTCATGCGGCCCGACGGTGCCGAAGCCCATGTCGATCATCGGCGCGCCGCGCACCAGTTCGCGAAAAACGATGGTGGTCTTGTTGAGGATGGCCGGCAGGCAGAGCCTTGCCCCCTTTTCGCGCAAGGCAAACATCAGCGGCCGGACGTCGACTTCCGAGCGCATCGGCCAGAAGCCTGAGACGATCTGGGCCGGCTCGACCGTGATCCGGTCGCGCGCCGTCTCGGCCATTTCGAGTGCTGCCTCCACCCGCCAGAAAGGATCGAGCGCGTCGCGGCGCCCGAGGGCTTGGTTGCGGAGAGTTTTTTTCAGGTCTTTTGGGGATGTCATGCGCCGACGTTAGAAAAGGTCAGATTTGGATGGAGTTTTACGAGCGACGTTTTGGAGGAGCGGGGCGAGCTTTCGTTCGTGAGAGCACCGCACAAAGCGGCGCGACGACAAGATCCGCCAGACATTGCCTTTTCGACAGGTGACGATCCACACAACCGGTGGAGAGAGCGATCCCGGGAACCTACAAAGTAGGTGGGCGCCGTATGAGAAAACCCACGGGTCTTCCCAGGGACAGCTCCCTAGGGATCATTAAGGCCCCGGGGAAAATGTTCTCCTGCCGGGAAGCGCAGACCGTCTCCGCCAATATAGGCAGACGGCAGACCAAGCGCCAGAGAGACGACATGTTTCGAGTCTTAAATCGACGCAGAACCGCTCGACGAGGGTCGCGCCGGCAAGATCCCCGCTTTGCCAGCAGCGCCTTGCACAGCGAAGGCCGCCTCCTTAGGGTCGCGCGATGAACCCGGGAGCAAAAATGCGTTTTGAAGGCACGGCAGCCTATGTCGCCGACAAGGATCTGATGGTGGCGGTCAACGCGGCGATCGCGCTCGAGCGGCCGTTGCTGGTCAAGGGCGAGCCCGGTACCGGCAAGACCGAACTTGCCCGCCAGGTGGCGGCGGCGCTCGGCATCGATCTGATCGAATGGCATGTCAAATCGACCACGCGGGCGCAGCAGGGCCTCTATGAATATGATGCCGTCTCGCGGCTGCGCGACAGCCAGCTCGGCGACGAGCGCTTCAACGACATCCGCAATTACATCAAGCGCGGCAAGCTGTGGGACGCCTTTGCTGCCGGCAAGAAAGTCGTGCTTCTGATCGACGAGATCGACAAGGCCGATATCGAGTTCCCCAACGATCTGTTGCAGGAACTGGATCGGATGGAGTTCTTCGTCTACGAGACCGGCGAGACCATCCGTGCCACAGTCCGGCCGATCGTCATCATCACCTCCAACAACGAAAAAGAGCTGCCGGACGCCTTCCTGCGCCGCTGCTTCTTCCACTACATCCGCTTTCCCGACGTCGAGACGCTGCACAAAATCGTCGACGTGCACTATCCCGGCATCAAGCAGAACCTGGTGCGCGCCGCACTCACGCAATTCTATGAAATCCGTGACGTGCCGGGCCTCAAGAAGAAGCCGTCGACCTCCGAGGCACTCGACTGGATCCGCCTGCTGGTCGCCGACGAGATCGCGCCCGAGGACCTGCGCGCCGACCCGAAGAACGTGCTGCCCAAGCTGCATGGCGCGTTGCTGAAGAACGAACAGGACGTGCATCTGTTCGAGCGCCTGGCCTTTATGGCGAGACGGCAGGGGTGAGGGGCGGTCGGCCGGAAGCCGCCGGACAGCGCTTTCCCTTCGCTGGACCGTTGCAGCCAGCGAGGCGTGAAGGCAGCTTCGGGTTGCCGACTTCAGAGGGAAATGAAATGACCGAGATCACCGTCCGCCCGCTTGTGCAATCCGACCACGCCGATTGGCGGCGTCTTTGGACCGCCTATCTCACCTTCTACGAAACCAAGCTGCCGGAAGAGGTTTACGCCGTCACCTGGAAGCGGCTGTTCACGGCGGGCGAGTTCGAGCCGAAAGGCTTCATCGCCACCCTCGACGGCAAGGCCGTCGGCCTGACGCACTATCTCTACCATCGCTCCTGCTGGTCGCAGATAAACAACTGTTACCTGCAGGACCTGTTCGCCGACCCCGATGTACGCGGCAAGGGCGTCGGCGCCGCCCTGATCGAAGCGGTCAAGCAGGAAGCCGGCAAGATCGGCGTCAAGAACGTCTACTGGATGACCCACGAAACCAACACCACCGCGCGCAAGCTCTACGACCACGTGGCGCGCAGGACCGGCTTCATCGAATACGATCTGCTATGATGAGGCCAACGATTGAAATAATCACCTGTGCGCAATATATTGCACATGATCAGGGGCGACAGTGCCGCTGATCGAGACCAACACGCGCAAGATTGTCACGAGGCTTTTACGTGACGGCTGGGTGAACGTAGGCGGCGGCAAACACGAGAAGTACGAGCATCCGGAAAGGCCGGAGATCATGATTATCGTGCCGCGGCATCGCGAACAATCTCTGGGTGTTGCGCGGTCGATCGCCCGGCTTGCTGGATGGATTTAAGGACGAATCATGACGCACTATGTCGGAATTCTTGACGGCGCAGATGAAGTCTGGGGAGTGCGGGTGCCTGATCTTCCCGGATGTCACGGCGGTGGCGCAAGTCCCGAAGAGGCGATAGCCGATGCGACTTCTGCCGTTCGCGAATGGGCAGAGACACGAATGGCGAAGAACTTGCCCTTGCCCGCGGCGCGCACTGTGGCAGATCTGCTCCGACTGGGCGAAGTCGATAGCGCTGCCGGTGAATCCGCCGTGATGATCCCTGTGCTGATCGATTCCGGACGGCCTGTCCGGGCCAATCTGTCGCTCGACGCAGGTCTTTTGGCGGCAATCGACGAAGAAGCGGGTCGGCGTGGTCTGACGCGTTCCGCCTTTATCGCCAGCGCCGCACGGGAGAAGATCGAGGGACACAGATAAAGTCGGACCATGTTCATCCCCTTCTTCCTCGAACTGAAGGCAGCGCGGGTTCCGGTCTCGCTCCGCGAATATCTGTCGCTGCTGGAGGGGCTGGAGGCCGGGCTGGTCGACTATGATGTCGAGGGCTTTTACTATCTCGCCCGCGCCGCTCTGGTGAAGGACGAGCGCCACATCGACCGCTTCGACCAGGTCTTTTCGCACATCTTCAAAGGTGTCGAGGCGCAAGCTGGCGAAAACGCGGTCGATGTCGCAAACATCCCGGAGGAATGGCTGCGGAGGCTCGCCGAAAAGCACCTGACCGACGAGGAGAGGAAGCTGATCGAGGCGCTGGGCGGCTTCGGAAAGCTGATGGAGACGCTGAAGAAGCGGTTGGAGGAGCAAAACGGCCGGCATCAGGGCGGTTCGAAATGGATCGGCACCGGCGGCACCTCGCCCTTCGGCGCCTATGGCTACAATCCCGAAGGCGTGCGCATCGGCCAGCACGAAAGCCGCAACCGCCGCGCGGTAAAAGTCTGGGACAAACGCGAGTTCAGGAATTTCGATGACGCCGTCGAACTCGGCACCCGCAACATCAAGGTCGCGCTGAAGCGCTTGCGCCGCTGGGTGCGCGAAGGCGCCGAACAGGAATTCGACCTGCCCGGCACCATCCACGCCACCGCCGAGCACGGTTATCTTGACGTTAAGACACAACCCGAACGTCGCAATGCCGTGAAGCTGCTGATGTTCTTCGATGTCGGCGGCTCGATGGACGACCATGTCAGGAGTGTCGAGGAGCTGTTTTCGGCCGCCCGCGCCGAGTTCCGCCAGCTCGAATATTTCTATTTCCACAACTGCCTCTACGAGGGCGTGTGGAAGGACAATCGCCGCCGCCATGCCGAGGTGATTCCGACCTTCGATCTCCTCCATAAATATGGCCCCGACTACAAGGTGATCGTCGTCGGCGACGCCTCGATGAGCCCCTATGAGATCGCTCAACCCGGCGGCTCGGTCGAGCATTGGAACAAGGAGGCCGGCGCCGTCTGGCTCGGCAGGCTGCTGCAGCAATGGCCGAACGCCATTTGGCTCAATCCGGAAGACGCGAAGAACTGGGGTTTTACCCATTCGATTGCCATGATCCGCGATATTTTTGGCGGCCGCATGTTTCCGCTGACGCTCGCCGGCCTCGAAGCCGCGACGAAGCAACTTTCAAGGAAGCACTGAATGGATCCACGCAAAACAGGACGGTCGACCTGTTTCCTTTGCCTGCAATGCGGTGTCCAGTTCGCGGCGACAGCGACGCCGCCGCGACATTGCCCGATCTGCGAGGACGAGCGGCAATATGTGCGCTGGGAAGGTCAGGCCTGGACCACGCCGGAAGAGCTCGCCGCCGGCCATCGGGTCGTGATCAAGGATGATGCCGGCGTGCTCGCCTTCGGCATCGAGCCACGCTTCGCTATCGGCCAGCGCGCATTGCTGGCGCAAACGCCGCACGGCAATGTGCTGTGGGACTGCATCTCGATGGTCAGCGACGAGGCGGTGGCCGAGATCAACCGCCGGGGCGGCCTGACCGCCATCGCCATTTCGCACTGCCATTATTATTCGGCAATGGTCGAATGGAGCGGGGCGTTTGGCGGCGTGCCGATTTATCTGCACGCCGATGATCGTCAGTGGATCATGCGGCCGCATCCGGCAATCATCAGTTGGGAAGGCGAGATGCGCGCCATAAACCCGTCGCTGACGCTCATCCGCTGCGGCGGCCACTTTGCCGGTGGCCAGGTACTGCACTGGAAGCGCGACCGCGGCAATGCCATCCTGGCCGGCGACATCCTGCAGGTGACGCCGACCCGCCGTCATGTCAGCTTCATGTACAGCTATCCGAACTATATCCCGCTCAACGCGACGAAAGTGCTCGGCATCAAGGCCGCGCTGGAGCCTTTCGCGTTCGACCATATCTACGGCGCATGGTGGAACCAGAACGTCATCGGAGATGCAAAGGCAGCATTTTCAGCATCGGTTGCGCGCTATCTCGCGGCCATCGCCTGAGGGATTCTTCGCAGCAGGACAGGAAATACGAGCAAACGCCGTAACAAATGCCTATTTCAGGCGAAGTTGCGAAGGCAACCCAAATAGCGACATAAGCTAAGAGGAAAAAATGGACAGCCACACCTACCCCGTTACCCGCACCGATGCCGAATGGCGCGCCCGGCTGACGCCTGAGCAATATGCGGTGATGCGCAACCACGGCACCGAGCGGCCGGGAAGCTGCGCCCTGCTGCACGAGAAGCGCGCCGGCACCTTCTCCTGCGTCGGCTGCGACCAGCCCTTGTTTGAATCCAAGCTGAAATTCGAGAGCGGCACCGGCTGGCCGAGCTTCAACGACCCAGTGCCGGGTTCGGTCGAGACCACCGTCGACCGCAGCTACGGCATGGTCCGCACCGAATGCCATTGCGCCCGCTGCGGCAGCCATCTCGGCCATGTCTTCGAGGACGGCCCGCCACCGACCGGTCTGCGCTATTGCATCAACGGCGTGGCGCTCAAATTCGAGCCGGCCGCCTGATCGTCAGGCCACAACCACCAGGATCAGCCACAACGTGGCGCCAAGAGTCATCAGCGAGGCCATGACGCCACTCGATTTTCCGGCAGTTCGCCAAACGGCAAAGGTCAGGAAGATATTGTAGGGAACCGGCGCGAAATGCACCGCCAGGACGAGCGCAAGCGGCAGCTTCAATCCTAGCAGAATGAGCGCCGCCACCGACGACGCGACGTTGATCGCTGTGCCGACAACGACCAGGTCGCGCCAGAACAGCCGATCGAGCGGCACGCCGCCGAACCAGCGTGAGCGGAAGAAAGCGGCAACGCGCGACATGATCGTCATCGATCGACCGGCTCCCTGGCTGCTCACCAGAGCAACCCTTCCACAAGGATTGCGTCTGGAAACCCTGCTTTATTCCTGACCCAGAACGTCGGCAATCGCGCGCTCGAAACGTGAGGCTTCCGTCACCAGCCAGTCGGTCATCGCCGGCCAATTGTCCTCGGCAAAACAATTCACCCGCCACATCGAATTGATGCCGAGGCCGTCGCAACTTTGTTCTGGCCTGAGCTTCAGCCTGTCTTCGATGGCCGGCTGGAACGGCTTCAACCGCGACCAGGCTTGCGTGGCACCGAACTTCTCGTTGCGGCCGAAGAAGACGCCGACATGATTGTGCGCAGGCGCGACATACATGGAAAGGACCAATGCGAAATCGGGCAGCCCACGCTGCCAGAACCACGGTCCGCGCCTCGCCAACAGAGCCCTTTCATCCGGATGCCGTTCCGCGAACAGCGTCCAGAAGCTGCGTTGGCGGAATTCAGAGGCGCGGCGGGCGCCAAAATCGAATTCGCTCATGGCTGGAATCCATGGTCAGAACCGCTTCTCCCGCGATCGTCTCCGGCGCCGAGGCCGGCCTTTACACCATGCCGAGCGCAGCCTTGTACAGATCGAGGATGGACTCCTCTTCCTGCCGCTCGGCCTGGTCCTTCTTGCGCAGCCGGATGATCGACCGCATCGCCTTGGTGTCGAATCCGGTGCCCTTGGCCTCGGCGAACACTTCCTTGATGTCGTCGGCAATCGTCTTCTTCTCTTCCTCGAGCCGCTCGATTCGTTCGATGAAGGCGCGCAGCTGGCCGGCGGCAACAGTCTGGCTGGTCTCGGTGATGTCGTCGGCCATATTCTTCTCTCCGCGTCGTTTCTCGCCGCGACTCGGGGTGACCCGAGCGGCGAATTGCAGCGGTTCGATGCCCGACCGGGCGCGGCGGGTCAAGGTACTATCGATGCGGCATGAAGGGCTGCTGCCAGGCGCCGACAAGTCTCTCTGATGCCGGCCTGTTTCACCCGAACGCGATCAGCAGATCCTTGGCATCGATCTGGTCGCCGGCCTTGACCAGCACCTCGGCTATGGTGCCGTCGCGTTCGGCATGCAACGCCGTTTCCATCTTCATCGCTTCGATCGACAGCAGCACGTCGCCGGCCTTCACCGCCTGGCCGGCAGCGACCGCAAGCGCCGAGACGACGCCAGGCATCGGCGCGCCGACATGCGCCTCATTGCCCGGCTCCGCCTTGCGCCGTGCCTTGGCAGCGGACGCGCCATGGGCCCGGTCCGGCACCTTCACCCGGCGCGGCTGCCCGTTGAGCTCGAAGAACACGGTGACCATGCCCTTTTCGTCGACATCGCCGATGGCAAGGCAGCGCACCACCAGCGTCTTGCCTTTTTCGATGTCGACGAAAATCTCGTCTTCCGGCTTCATGCCGTAGAAATAGGTCGGCGTCGGCAGCACGCTGACCGGCCCGTAGGTCTCCTGCGCGGCGGCAAAATCGGAAAACACCTTCGGATACATCAGCCACGACGCGAATTCGAACCCGCTGAGCTTGCGCTCGAGCTTTTCCTCGACCTCCGCGCGACTGGCCTTGAGGTCCGCCGGTTTGAGCAGCGAACCCGGCCGCACCGTGATCGGCTTTTCGCCCTTCAGCACCTTCTTCTGCAATGGCTTTGGCCAGCCGCCCGGCGACTGGCCGAGATCGCCGCGCAACATCGACACCACCGAATCCGGGAAGGCGATGTCCCTCGCCGGATTCTCGACGTCGGCGACGGTCAGGTCCTGGCTCACCATCATCAGCGCCATGTCGCCGACGACCTTGGACGACGGCGTCACCTTGACGATGTCGCCGAACATCAGATTGACGTCGTGATAGGTCTGCGCCACTTCGTGCCAGCGTGTCTCCAGCCCGAGCGAGCGCGCCTGTTCCTTGAGGTTGGTGAACTGACCGCCCGGCATTTCGTGCAGATAGACCTCCGATGCCGGCCCCTTCAGGTCGCTTTCGAAGGCTGAATACTGGTTGCGCACCGCCTCCCAGTAGAACGAGATGTTCCTGATCCACTGCGGGTCGAGGCCCGGATCGCGCTCGGTGCCCTTCAGCGCCTCCACGATCGAACCCAGGCACGGCTGCGAGGTGTTGCCCGATAGCGAATCCATCGCCGCGTCGATGGCGTCGACGCCGCTCTCCACCGCCGCCAGCACGGTTGCCGCCGACAGGCCGGATGTGTCGTGGGTGTGGAAGTGGATCGGCAGGTCCGTCGCCTCGCGCAGTGCCTTGAACAGCGCGCGGGCAGCGCTCGGCTTTAGAAGCCCAGCCATGTCCTTGACGGCGATGATGTGGGCGCCTGCCGCCTGCAATTCCCTGGCCAGGCCGACATAGTATTTCAGATCGTATTTCGCCCGCGCCGGATCGAGTATGTCGCCGGTATAACAGATCGCCGCTTCGATCAGTCTGCCCTCGGCGCCGACCGCATCCATGGCCACGCGCATGTTCTCGACCCAGTTCAGGCAGTCGAAGACCCGGAACAGGTCGATGCCGCCGGCAGCGGCCTGGCGGACGAAATGCTGGACGACATTGTCGGGATAGTTGGTATAGCCGACGCCGTTGGCACCGCGCAGGAGCATCTGCAGCAGAAGGTTGGGTGCTGCCTCGCGCACCAGCGACAGCCGCTCCCATGGGTCTTCGGTGAGAAAGCGCATGGCGACGTCGAATGTGGCGCCGCCCCAGCATTCGAGCGACAAAAGCTGCGGCAGAGCACGCGCATAGGTGCCGGCAATTCCGGCAATGTCATAGGTGCGCACACGCGTCGCGAGCAAGGATTGATGCCCGTCGCGCATTGTCGTGTCGGTGACCAGCACCTCTTTTTGCTCGCGCATCCACGCGGCGAATTTCTCCGGCCCGAGCACGTCGAGCTTCTGCTTGCTGCCTTGAGGCACATTGCCGTTGAGATATGGCACTACCGGTGGCGCCGCATCGGCCTTTGGCTGCGGCCGGCCGCGCGTCTCGGGATGACCATTGACCGAAACGTCGGCAAGGTAGTTGAGCAGCTTGGTCGCGCGGTCCTGCCGCTTCACACTGGCGAACAGTTCCGGCGTCGTGTCGATGAACTTGGTGGTGTAGGAATTGTCGGCGAAGCTCGGGTGATTGATGATCGCCTCGAGGAACGTGAGGTTGGTCGCCACGCCGCGGATGCGGAATTCGCGCAGCGCCCGGTTCATGCGGGCGATGGTCTCGGCCGGCGTCGGCGCCCACGCCGTTACCTTTTCCAGCAGCGGATCGTAGAAGCGGGTGATGACCGCGCCCGAATAGGCGGTGCCGCCATCAAGGCGGATACCGAAGCCGGTGGCACCGCGATAGGCGGTGATGCGGCCATAGTCGGGGATGAAATTATGCTCGGGATCTTCCGTGGTGATGCGGCACTGCAGCGCGTGGCCGTTGAGCCTGATGTCCTTCTGCGCCGGAACGCCCGATTCCGCCGTGCCGATGGCAAAGCCGTCGAGGATATGGATCTGCGCCTTGACGATGTCGATGCCGGTCACCTGTTCGGTGACCGTGTGCTCGACCTGGATACGCGGATTGACCTCGATGAAGTAGAATTTTCCGGTATCGGCATCCTGCAGGAACTCGACCGTGCCGGCGCCGATATAGCTGGTTTCGCGCGCGATCCTCAGCGCGTAGCCGCAAAGCTCCTCGCGCTGTGACATTTCGAGGTAGGGCGCCGGCGCCCGCTCGACCACTTTCTGGTTGCGGCGCTGGATCGAACAATCGCGCTCGAACAGGTGCACGGCGTTGCCATGAGTGTCGCCCAGCACCTGCACCTCGACATGGCGTGCGCGCTCGATCAGCTTTTCGAGATAGACCTCGTCCTTGCCGAAAGCCGCCTTCGCCTCACGCTTGCCTTCCATGACCTCGCGCGCGAGATCTGCCTCGGAGCGGATGGCGCGCATGCCGCGGCCGCCGCCGCCCCAGGATGCCTTGAGCATCACCGGGTAGCCGATCGTCTTGGCGAGTTCCTTTACCGCCTCCATGTCGTCCGGCAAGGGATCGGTGGCGGGAATTACCGGCACGCCGACTTCGATCGCGAGGTTGCGAGCGGCGACCTTGTTGCCTAGCCTGCGCATCGTATCCGGCTTTGGCCCGATGAAGATGATGCCGGCCGTGGCGCAGGCCTCGGCGAATTCCGGGCTTTCCGACAGCAGGCCGTAGCCTGGATGGATGGCATCGGCGCCCGATAGCCTGGCGACGCGGATAACCTCCTCGATCGACAGATAGCTTTCTATCGGCCTCATGTCCCTGGCCAAATGCGGCCCGCGCCCGACCTGGTAGCTTTCGTCGGCCTTGAAGCGATGCAGGGAGTATTTGTCCTCCTCTGCCCAGATCGCCACGGTTTTGAGGCCGAGCTCATTGGCCGCGCGGAAGACGCGGATGGCTATTTCGGAGCGGTTGGCGACAAGGATCTTCGAGATTGCCAAGGACAGGGCTCCGGACGCGGGAAAGGGAACTGCTGGACATGATTAGCGCGAAAATGCTGCAGTGCAAACAAAAATGGAGACGTCGGCTAAACCGATTTAAATCCTTGCGGCTATGCGATGAAGCAAAAGACAAATGAAAAATGCCCGGCGCGAGGCGCCGGGCATTTTTTGGGCTGCAGGCGTTTGCCGGCTTATTGTTCGAAGTAGGTGTACTTGCCGTCGTCACCCTTCTTCCAAGTGTAGATGACGTAGTCGGGACGGGTGATGTCGCCCTTTGCGTCATAGCCGATGTCGCCGATGGCGGTCTTCCACGGGCCACTCTTCTTGATCTCTTCCGCAACCTTCTGCGCGTCATCGGAAGAGCCGACCTTGTTGGCGGCGGCGGCGACGATCTGCAGCGCGGCATAGGAGTAGAGCGTATAGGCTTCAGGCTCGAAACCGGCGGCGCGGAACTTCTCCACGAGTTCCTTGGCGTTCGGGTTCTTGCGCGGATCGGGAGCGAACGTCATCAGCGTGCCGTCGACGGCATCGCCGGCGATGGAGGCCAATTCGTTCGACACGATGCCGTCGCCGGACATGAACTGGGCCTTGAGACCCTGATCGGCGAGCTGGCGCATAATCAGGCCGGCCTCGGTGTGCAGGCCGCCATAGTAGACGACGTTGACGCCGGCATCCTTCATCTTGGCGATCAACGCCGAGAAGTCCTTGTCGCCGACATTGATGCCCTCATACATGGCTTCGGTCACGCCATCAGCATTGAGTGCCTTCTTGGTTTCGTCGGCGAGACCCTGGCCGTAAGGCGTCTTGTCGTGGACGACGGCGATCTTGCCGTCCTTAAAGTGCGCGGCGAGGTAGTCGCCGGCAACCTTGCCCTGCTGATCGTCGCGTCCGCAGGTACGGAACGTGTTCCACAGGCCCCGCTCGGTCAGCTTCGGGTTGGTCGCGGAAGGCGTGATGACGAGAATGCCGTTCTCGGCATAGACCTCTGACGCCGGAATGGTGACGCCCGAATTGAAGTGGCCGACGACATATTTGACGCCATCGGCGACAAACTTGTTGGCGACCGAGATGCCCTGCTTCGGATCCGACACGTCGTCGCCGACCTCGATCTTGATCTGCTCGCCGTTAATGCCGCCAGCCGCGTTGATATCGGCGGCAGCCTGTTCGGCGCCCTTCTGCAACTGCGCGCCGAATGCTGCGTTCGGGCCAGTGATCGGACCGGCAACGCCGATCAGGATGTCAGCCCACGCGCTGCCGCTGAACGCGACAAGCGCGGTCAGGGCGACGGCGGACAAAAGTGACTTTTTCATTGAAACGCTCCCATTTACCGAGTGGGCGTGGATGTTGCTTTCATGCGATGCCCACTCTTGCTCGCAGAAAGAGTACTTTGCCGATTTTCAGGCACTTGTCACGCCGATTCATCCCTGAAGCGCCGTTAATGATAAATGTCAACCTTTTGGTTTCCAGCTCAAAAGAGAGGCTCTTTCGTAAAGCCAATTATACTGCGTTACCATCTGGTTGGTGCGCGTGTATTGGTAGCCAATGAAGCCCAATATCATCAGCACGATGGTGTCGACCACGTAGTAATGCAGCGAAAACATCGTTCCGCCGAACAGCGCATGATGGATGAATCTTACGCCGATGCCGAGCCCCAGCATGTAGGCGAACAACTGGGCGAAGCTGCGCCACGTCTGCGCACATGCCTTGCCCGTCATCCACGCCGCCCAGCCGCCGAGCAGGCAGGTGACGAAGAAGAACTGCCAGATCGAGGGTTCCTCATAGACAATGCCCTGCATGATTGATGTCTCCTGAAACTCAGTGATGGCCGCCTTCGAGATAGGCGGCGCGCACCTCCGGATTGGCGAGCAACTCCTTGCCGGTGCCGCTCATCGTCACGTTGCCGTTGACCATGACATAGCCGCGCGTGGCGAGCTTCAGAGCGCCGAAGGCGTTTTGCTCGACCAGGAACACGGTCAGTCCCTGCGTGCGGTTCAGCTCCCGGATAGCGTCGAATATCTGCTTGACGATCAGCGGCGCCAGGCCAAGCGACGGCTCGTCGAGCAAAAGCAGCTTCGGCCGCGCCATCAGCGCGCGCCCGATCGACAGCATCTGCTGCTCGCCGCCGGACAGCGTGCCACCACGCTGGGCAATGCGTTCCTTCAGGCGTGGAAACAGCGTGAACACCTTCTCGACGTCCTCGTCATAATGCTCGAGGTTGTCGAGGCTGGCGCCCATTTGCAGGTTTTCCATCACCGTCATGCGCGGGAAAATGCGGCGCCCTTCCGGCGACTGGGCGATGCGCATGCGCGCGATCTCGTGGGTCGGCATCTGGGTGATGTCGGTACCGGCGAATGTGATGGTACCCGCGCGGGCGCGGGGAGCACCGAAGATGGTCATCATCAGCGTCGACTTGCCGGCGCCGTTGGCACCGATCAGCGCTACGATCTCACCTTGCTTGACCGTGACATCGACGCCGTTCAGCGCCCTGATGTTGCCGTAGTAGGTCTGGACGCCCTTGATATCGAGCAGCGTTGTGCCGGCCATTATTTCCGCCCTCCACGCCGATTAGAGGTGCCGGGAGTTTTTGACTTCACCGGAGCCTTGGAGGCCGGCTTTGCAGTGGAAGATTTTGCGGCAGAAGATTTCGCGGCCGATTTGGCTTTGGCCGGCGATCCGGACTTTGCCGCGGCACTCGACCTTGCATCGATCTGCCCGGCTTTCGAAGCGCCCTTTGACACGGTGACGCGTTCGCCCTCGCTGTGGCCAACCGTGTCGGCAACCGGTCCGGCGAGATACGAAGACGACGTGCCTGGGCCGTGGGCCGCATCCGGACCCGTATCCAATTGCTCGATGACGTCTTCGTCGCCGACTTCGGTCAGCACCGTCTCGACGTCCTCGTCTTCGACGCCGAGGTAGGCAGCGATGACGCGCGGGTCGGTCCGCACCGATTGCGGGTTGCCGTCGGAGATCTTGCGCCCGTATTCGAGCACGACGACATGGTCTGAAATCTGCATAACCACCGCCATATCATGCTCGATCAAAAGGATCGACGTGCCGGTGTTGTCCTTGATGTCCATCAGCAGTGCATTGAGCGCCGCCGATTCCTTCGGATTAAGGCCGGCGGCCGGCTCGTCGAGGCACAGAAGCTCAGGGCCGGTGCACATGGCGCGAGCAATTTCGAGCCGTCGCTGCGCGCCATATGGCAGATCGCCGGCAGGATCGTCGGCGCGGTCGACGAGATCGGCCTTTTCCAGCCAGTGCTCGGCCAGTTCAACCGATTCCGCCGAAGCCTGTCTGTATCCGCTATAACCGAACAGGCCGAGAATGGTATAGCCGGACGCTTTCATCAGCTTGTTGTGCTGGGCCACCAGCAGGTTCTCCAGCAGCGTCATGCCCGAGAACAGGCGGATGTTCTGGAAGGTGCGCGCCACCTTGGCCCGCGCCGGGATTTCATGGTTCGGCAAACGTTCGAGCAGGAAGGTCGAGCCGTCGCGCCGATTGAGCGTGATCATGCCTTCCGACGGTTTGTAGAAACCGGTGATGCAATTGAACACGGTGGTCTTGCCGGCGCCGTTGGGACCGATCAGCGCGGTGATCTCGCCGCGTTTGGCCTGGAACGACAGGTCGCCGATGGCGACGAGACCGCCGAACTTCATCGACAAATGATCGACCTGCAGGATGGCATCGTTCACGGAGGGACTCGCGTTCATCAGCCGTGTCCCTCCTTGGTGAAGGACCCCGACACCGCCCTGCGCACCTTGAGGAAGGCTGTCGGCTCGCGGCTGCCGACGAAGCCGCGCGGCTTCCACAGCATGACGATGACCATGGCCATGCCGAACAACAGCATGCGATAAAGCTCCGGCGTGAAGTCGGGGCCGAACCCGGGTATAACCTTGATGTTGCCCCAACTCAGGCCGGTCTTGAGGAAATCCAGTTCGCGCAGGATTTCGGTGCCGCCGATCATCACCATCGCGGCGACGGCAATGCCGACCAGCGAGCCCATGCCGCCAAGCACGACGATGGCAAGGATGATCGCGGATTCCAGGAAGACGAAGGATTCCGGGCTGACGAAGCCTTGCCGCGCGGCAAAGAACGAGCCGGCGAAGCCGCCAAACATCGCGCCCGTGGCAAAGGCCGTGAGCTTGGTGGTGGTGGTGTTGATACCGAGCGAGCGGCAGGCGATCTCGTCCTCGCGCAGCGCTTCCCAGGCGCGGCCGACCGGCAGACGCCTGAGCCTCACGGTGACGAAGGCCGTCAGCAGACAGAGCCCAAGGATCAAATAGTAGAGGAATATCTTGTAGTAGGCACCCGATTGGGCGATGCCGAGCACCTTCGAGATGTAGTTCGGATCGGAGACGTTGAACGACATCAGGCCGAAGAAAGACACCTTCGGGATGCCGGAAATGCCGGCCGAGCCGTTGGTCACCTCGCGCCAGTTGATGATCACCAGCCTTATGATTTCGCCGAAGGCGAGCGTCACGATCGCCAGATAGTCACCGCGCAGGCGCAGCACCGGGAAGCCGAGCATCACGCCCCAGAACGCAGCCATCAGGCCAGCGGCGGGCAGCAGGATCCAGAAGGAGAGGCCGAAATGCGTGCCGAGCAGCGCATAGGCGTAGGCACCGACGGCGTAGAAGGCGACATAGCCGAGATCGAGCAAGCCGGCCAAGCCGATAACGATATTCAGCCCCCAAGCCAGCATCACGTAGATCAGGATCTGGATGCCGTAATTGTCGACATATTTCAGCGAGCCCTGGAAACCGGCGGCCATCGACCCGGCATATAGAGCCAGCACCAACACCACGATAATCGGGTAGAGCGCCAGTGCGGTTATGCCCAATGCCGAGAAATGAGCGTGAATGAAGGCCCGGAACCGATATATCAGCCAAGCCAGCGCATAGATGATTGCGAGCGCCCGCAGGAACCGCACAAAATCGGAAAGTTCCGGCCCTAAGGCCTCGGTCAGAAAGCTGCTGAGCGCGAGCAGAATAACGGCGACGGCGAGCGCCACGATGAACGCGGGAAGGCGGAAGAATCGCGAAGCCAAGCTGACCGGCAGCAGGCCGGTGGCGACGTCGACGATCTTCTGGTTCGCCAGGAAGGGCTGGCCATAGGCGACATAGAGGAAGCGTCCTGCCATGGTGGCGATCACGACGCCGGCGAGCAAGCCCCAGCGTTGCACCAGGATCAGTTCGTTGGAGATATTCTGGTCGGTTTTCAGGCCGATAAACAGCACGAACAGGCCAAGCGAGATGGCGCCGGCATAGAGCGCTTCGCGAAAAGCGCGCTGGACCGGGGTGGCGACGACGGTGCTTTCCGGAGACACGGTAACCGCCATGATCTCAGACCTTTTCGACTTCTGGCCGGCCGAGAATGCCGGAAGGCAGGAAGATCAGCACGATCGCCAGGATGGAGAAGGCGGCGACGTCCTTGTAGTCGATCGAGAAATAAGCCGACCACATGCTTTCGATGAAGCCAATCATCAGCCCGCCGAGCACGGCGCCGGGCAGTGAGCCGATGCCGCCGAGCACCGCGGCAGTAAACGCCTTCACACCGGGCGTAAAGCCGTCGGAAAACACAACAACGCCGTAATACATCAGGAACAACGTGCCGGCGACAGCGGCAAGGGCGGCGCCCATAATGAAGGTGATCGAGATGGTGCGATCGACGTCGACGCCGAGCAGCGCGGCCATCTTGCGGTCCTGCTCGCAGGCGCGCTGCGCCCGGCCGAGCGAGGTCTTGTTGACCAGGTACCAGAACAGCGCGAGCAGGACTATGGTGACCAGGACAATGATGATCTGCTTCAGCGAGACGCTGATGCCTTCGATGTTGTAGACCTTGGACACCATTGGCGGGACCGGCTTGTTGCGCGGCCCTTGCGTCACCTGGACGAAATTGGACAGCGCAATCGACATGCCAATCGCGGTGATCAGCGGCGCCAGCCGGAATGAACCACGCAAAGGCCGGTAGGCCACCTTCTCGATCGTCCAGTTATACAGGCTGGTCAGCAGCATCGCGACGATCATCATGATCAGCAGCGCAACGACGATCGGCAGCGAATAGAACAACGCACCGAGGATAAGGAAAACGATGAGCGCGGTGAAAGCGCCGATCATGAAAATGTCGCCATGGGCGAAATTGATCATGCCGATGATGCCGTAGACCATCGTATAGCCGATCGCTATCAGCCCATAGATCGATCCCAGCGTCAGCCCGTTGATAAGCTGCTGGACAAAATACTGCATGCTGTCGTGGCTCCCCTGGAATGTCGCCCATGCAGACGCATTCCTTTTCGTATTTTCCCTAGTCGTAAAGTTTCGAGCCCGGATTGCAACGTGATTTTTCGATCATTACGCGTGTTTTCGCCGCACGTCGTCCGATTGCCCGTTTTGTTCCGGTGCGCCCCCTGGACCATCGCGGACCCTACCATTGGCCTAACGCAATGTCTTTGACGATTCAATCGCAGCATGCGACCCATTTCGAAGAAATCGCCGTCAAAATAAGTTGATGAGCGGGATCGTTGCGCCGTCGAAGGCAATCCGTTTGCGCTCTCTTTCTTTCGCTTGCGTCAGCGTTTTCTCTATTTGACGACGAAGCCGTGCGCGAACGGGTCGCGGTCGTCGATGAAGATCGTGTTCAATCCGGTCATCCGCGCCCACCCGCCGATCGACGGAATGATTGCCGGCTTGCCGGCGACGGTGACCTCTTTCTCCACCCTGCCCTTGAACAGCGACCCGATGATCGATTCGTGGACGAAGTCGTCGCCGACCCCAAGCTTGCCCTTGGCGTGAAGCTGCGCCATCCGCGCCGAGGTGCCGGTGCCGCAGGGCGAGCGGTCGATTGCCTTGTCGCCGTAGAAGACGGCGTTGCGGGCATCGGCTTGCGGGTTGGTCGGCGCCCCGGTCCACAATATGTGCGACAGCTTATCGATGCCGGGATTCTCCGGGTGGACGAAGGAATATTTCTCGTTGAGCCGCTGCCGCATCACCGGGCTCCAGGCGATCAGTTCGCCGGCCGAATGGTCGGCCATGTCGCGATAGGTTTTTTGCGGTTCGACGATGGCGTAGAAATTGCCGCCATAGGCGACATCGACGCTGATCTCGCCGAGCCCGGGGCATTCGACCGTCAGAGCCTCGGCATAGAGGAAGGAAGGCACATTGGTGATGCGCACCTCCTCCACATAGTCGCCGACTTGGCTGTACTCCGCTACGACCAAGCCCGCCGGCGTATCCAGCCTGAGCACGCCCGGTGTCTTCGGCTTGATCAGCCCATGCTCGACGGCAAAAGTTACCGTGCCGATGGTGCCGTGGCCGCACATCGGCAAGCAGCCCGAGGTTTCGATGAACAGGATGGCGATGTCGCAATCTTCACGCGTCGGCGGATAGAGGATCGAGCCGGACATCACGTCATGGCCGCGCGGCTCGAACATCAGCCCGGTGCGGATCCAGTCATATTCGGCCAGGAAATGCGCTCGCCGCTCCATCATCGTCGAGCCCTTGAGCAAAGGCCCGCCGCCGGCGACCAGCCGCACCGGATTGCCGCAGGTGTGGCCGTCTATGCAGAAGAAGGAATTCTTGGCCATGCCGGCTCCCAACTGACTGTCTTCGAACTCAAAACCGTTGCGGGCTGAACGGGCCGAGATCGAGCGATGGATTCTGCCCGAGAACGAGCTCGCGGATCAAGCGCCCGGTCACCGCGGCCTGGGTCAGGCCGAGGTGACCGTGGCCGAAACCATACACCACCGACGGCGTTTGTTGCGACCGCCCGATCACCGGCAGCGAATCCGGCAGCGACGGCCGGAACCCCATCCATTCGCGTCCATTGGCCGGATCCAGTCCCGGCAGGAATTTCTGCGCCTTTTCGAGCAGCGCTTTCGAGCGCGCATAATTGGGCGGCCTCTCAAGGCCGCCGAGTTCGACCGCGCCGCCGACGCGCAGGCCCGTCTCGAGCGGCGTGATGACGAAGCCATGTCCGGAGAAGATCAATTGCCGCTTTACGTCGAAGGCAGTCTTCGGCAACGTCGTGTTGTAGCCACGCTCGGTCTCCAGCGGGATTCCGTCGCCGAGATGTCTCGCCAGCAGATGCGACCAGGCCCCGGCAGCGATGACGACGTGCTTCGCCCGTCGCCGCGTGCCGTCGGCCGTGGTCAGGATCGCGCCGTCCTGTCCCGCCTCGACACGCTCGATCCGGGCCCTTTCGAACCCGGCGCCCAACCTCTCGGCATAGGCCCACAAGGCCTTTCCAAGCAGCTTGGGATCGGCAACGGTTTTCCACCCCGGCACGAACGTTCCCTTGACGAAGCGCGGCGACAGACCGGGCTGCAGGGCTGTGAGAGCGCTCCCCTCGACATGGCTGAAGCCGATGCCGAAGCGCTGCCTTGCCGCCCAGCCGGGCAGTGAAGCCTTGAACTCGGCCTCGCTGTCGTAGAGTTCGAGCGAGCCGTCCTCACGCAGCATCGGCCGTGTGCCGGAACGGTCGAGCAAGCCCATCCATTCCGCCTCGGCGAGCTTCATCATCCCGGCCTGCGCGGCAAGGCCGCCTTCATAGCGGTCGCTTCGGCCGGCGCGCCAGAAGCGGACCAGCCAGGGCAGCAGCTTCGGCAGATACGCGGGTGGGATGCTGAGCGGGCCGAGCGGGTCGGCGAGCCATTTCGGCAACTGCTTGATCATGCCCTTGTGGGCGAGCGGCAGCACATCGGAGAAGGCAAAGGCAGCGGCATTGCCGGAACTGGTTTCCTCACAGATCCCCGTCCGATCGAAGATCGTCACGTTTCGCCCCGCCTCTGCCAGAAAGGCGGCGGCGCAGATGCCGATGATGCCGCCACCAATGATGGCGACATCGAGCGTAGCATTATCATTCATTGCCATGCGCCGCGCTGCACATCTGCAAATGCCTTCAAAGCGACTGGATCAGAATGTCGGCAGCTCTGGCCGCACCGCCAGCGCATCCCTGACGATCTTTTCGACTGCCTTGCGCCGCTCGCCCGACAATGGCTGGCGCGGCATGCGCACGCGGTCGTTGGTGTTGATCGCCAGCACTTCGGCAAGCTTGATGTTCTGCACCAGATAGGTCGAAACGTCGAGGTCGAGCAGCGGCCGGAACCAGCGGTAGATCTTCAACGCCTCCTCGCGGCGGCCCTGTCGCATCAGCTGGTAGATGGCGACGGTCTCGCGCGGGAACGCGGTGACCAGGCCCGCCACCCAGCCGATGGCGCCGACCGACAGCGCCTCGAAGGCGAGATTGTCTACGCCGGTGAACAGGTCGTAGCGGTCGCCGAGGCGGTTGATGATCTCGGTCGAGCGGCGGATGTCGTCGGAGGACTCTTTTATGGCGACGAAGCGTTGGTCCTTCGCCAACTCCTCCATCTGGTCGACGGTGACGTCGACGCGGTAGGCAAGCCGGTTGGAGTAGATCATCACCGGCAGGTCGCCGGCCGCGGCGACGGCGCTGAGTGCCGCGACCGTCTCCTCGGCATTGGTATGGTAGATCGGGCTCGGCACCACCATCAAACCGTTGGCGCCTTCCTTGGCGGCGCGGCGCGCGATCGCCGCCGCCTCGCGTGTACCGGCCTCGTTGACCGTCAACAGCACCGGTTTCTTGCCGGCGATCTTCTGCGCGGTCTTCAGCACCGCGATCTTCTCGTCGTGCGACAGCATCGGGCCTTCGCCGAGCGACCCGCAGACGATGATGCCGTCACAGCCGGCCTCCATCTGCAGCGCAAAGCAGCGCTCCATCTCGGCATGGTCGAGGCCGTCGTCCTCGGTGAATTTGGTCGTAACGGCGGGGAAGACTCCGGCCCACATGTCGATCGCTCCATCTGATATATCAGTCGTATATTTCTTAAGAAGCCGGCTGTCAACGTTGAATCTGATATGATATATCAACAATATATCAGGAGATGCCGCATTGGTATATGACAGCCCGGGCTCCGAGCCGGCAACTGCGAAGGCCTACCGCAGGCTCGAGCACATGATCGTAACTCTCGAACTGGCGCCGGCGAGCTTCATCACCGAGGGGGCGCTGATTGACAGGCTCGGCCTCGGCCGCACCCCGGTTCGCGAAGCAATCCAGCGGCTGGCCTGGGAGGGGCTGCTCGAGGTCCGGCCGCGCGCCGGCATCGCCATCGCGCCGCTTCACCCCGGCGACTGGCTGCGTGTCCTCGACGCCCGCCGTGGCGTCGAGGTGGTGCTTGCCCGCTCGGCCGCCCGCTTCGTTACCCGCGAGGCCGCCGACCTGTTCCATGACGCTGCCCTTGCCATGCAAAAGGCGGTGATTTCGGAAAATGTGTTCTACTTTATCCAGGCCGACAAGGCGCTTGACGAGGCGCTGGCGCTGGCTGCCGACAACCCGTTCGCCGCGCGCCTGGCGGCACCCTTGCAAACCCATAGCCGTCGCTTCTGGTTCCGCTACAAGGCCGATACCGGATTGGCCGAATCCGCCGAGCACCATGTCGCACTGATCCGTTCGATCCTCGCCGGCGACGAAGATGCCGCGGCCAAGGACGCCAAGCGCCTGATGGCGCTTTTGCGCGGCCATGCCGAGGCAGCTGCCACACGCTGAGCCTGCCATTTCGTCATGCGCCCTGGCCGGGCAGGGCCATCACGTTTTCCCAATTGTCGCCGGCCGCGACGATGCAGCTTCTGCCGGCGATATCGGTGACGACGATGGTCCAGGTTCCGGTCTCGGCGACAAAGACTTCCATGACCGCCTCATGACCGATCAGCCCCAAAGCAAACTGCCTTTCCTGGAACTTCTCGCTCAAATGGGCGACGAGCTCGCCATGTTCAACGCAGTGTTGATATTGCGCGCCTGCGGTGTTCGTACCCACCGCCAATGCGCCAGCAAGAACCAGGGTTTTCACCCATCTCAACAGCGATTTGCGTGCCATAGGGCACCTCCTTTGCCATCACGTTCCGGCAAAGGAGGGGTTTGACGGCCTCATTTTGCCGGAGCGATCCAGGCCGGTTCCGACGTCATCATCATCGCGTCGTTCCTTTCTGTGTTCCGGTCTGCCATTGGTGGGAACGATTTAAGATGTTCCCATTATGTTCTCGATATATGGTATCGATAATGGAAAAGCGCAAGCAGGCGCCCAAGCGGGCGCCTGCAGATCCGTTTTACGGCTGTCGCCGAAAGAATGAGCCACAGGCCGCGCGGCCATGCCGAGGCGCGCAGACCCGTGATAAATCGTTCAGGTGCCTGGCAGCGCCGCTTTCGTCATCGCGCTCTCCCAGCCTTCGCCGACTGAAATCACGCAGCTTTGACCTTTTGTGTCGCTGGCGAGGATGGTCCATGTGCCCTTGTCGGAAACGAAGACTTCAAGCACCACATTCGGATTGACGACGCCGACCGCGCTCGGGTTTTCATGAAACTTCTCGCCGAGCGCCTTGACCATATCGGCGCGTGCCGCACATTGCTCGGCAGCCATTGCCGGGACGGCGGAAAGGGCCATCGCAGCGCAAGCTATAGTCGCCATGAGACGTGCCATCTGACACCTCCTTTGCGCCGGACGATATCCCCCGGAGCCGTCACCAGCGCCGTTGGTTGATCTGCCAGCATCTCCTTCGCGGCAGGACTGCAACCTAAGAAGATTGCTGCCTTCTTGGTTCCATCACATTAGTGTTCATGCCGATGAAGACCGCGGCAAAAAGGCCCGAGCTTGGTGCCCGGGCCTTTTCTTGCTTTCTGCGATTTGGATCAGTTCATCGTCGGGGTGACGAATTCGGCGCCATCCTTCACGCCGGCCAGCGCGCCCCAAGCCGAAGGCGAGGACGCGCTGACAGAAACCGTTCGGTCAGTTCATCGTCGGGATGACGAACTCGGCACCGTCCTTCACGCCGGACGGCCAGCGCGACGTTACCGTCTTGGTCTTGGTGTAGAAGCGGAACGCGTCCGGCCCGTGCTGGTTGAGGTCGCCGAAGGAGGACGCCTTCCAGCCGCCAAAGGTGTAGTAGGCGATCGGCACCGGGATCGGCACGTTGATGCCGACCATGCCGACCTGAACCCGCGAGGCGAAGTCGCGCGCCGCGTCGCCGTCGCGGGTGAAGATGGCGACGCCATTGCCCATCTCGTGCTCGTTGGCGAGCTTGATGGCGTTCTCGTAGGTCGGTGCGCGAACGACCGAGAGCACCGGCCCGAAGATCTCTTCCTTGTAGATGCGCATGTCGGCGGTCACATTGTCGAACAGGCAGCCGCCCATATAGTAGCCGTTCTCGTAGCCCTGCATGGAGAAGCCGCGGCCGTCGACGACCAGCCTGGCGCCTTCCTTGACGCCGGTGTCGACATAGGACTTGACCCGCTCCAGCGCCTGCGCCGTGACCAGCGGGCCGAAATCGGCGGAAGAATCCGTCGACGGACCGACCTTCAGGCTCTCGACGCGCGGCACCAGTCTTTCCATCAGCCGGTTGGCGGTGTCGTTGCCGACCGGGACGGCCACCGAGATCGCCATGCAGCGCTCGCCGGCCGAGCCGTAGCCGGCGCCGATCAGCGCGTCGACGGTTTGGTCCATGTCGGCATCCGGCATGATGATCATGTGATTCTTGGCACCGCCGAAGCACTGCACGCGCTTGCCGGCAGCGCAGCCGCGCGAATAAATGTACTGGGCGATCGGTGTCGAGCCGACGAAACCGATGGCCTTGATGTCAGCATCGTCGAGGATGGCGTCGACCACTTCCTTGTCGCCATTGACGACATTGAGGATGCCCGCCGGCAGACCGGCCTCGATGAACAGTTCGGCAATGCGCATCGGCACGCCCGGGTCGCGTTCGGACGGCTTGAGAATGAAGGCATTGCCACAGGCGATGGCCGGCGCGATCTTCCACAGCGGGATCATCGCCGGAAAATTGAACGGTGTGATGCCGGCGACGACGCCGAGCGGCTGGCGCATCGAATAGACGTCGATGCCGGGGCCGGCGCCATCGGTGAACTCGCCCTTCATCATATGCGGCGCACCGATGCAGACCTCGACCACTTCGAGGCCGCGCTGGATGTCGCCCTTGGCGTCGGCGATGGTCTTGCCGTGTTCGCGCGCCAATATCTCGGCCAGCGCGTCATACTCCTTGGCGACCAGCTCGAGGAACCGCATCAGGACGCGTACGCGCCGCTGCGGATTGGTCGCCGCCCAGCCGGGCTGTGCGGCCTTGGCGTTTTCGACCGCCGCACGCAATTCCGCCTGCGAAGCCAGCGCCACCGTGCCGCGCACCGTGCCGTCCATCGGCTGCATGACGTCCTGCTTGCGGCCGCTGGTTCCGGCGACGCGCTTGCCGCCGATGAAATGACCGTATTCGATCATGGTCTCTCTCCCTGGTTCGTGATGAGGCATTGTCCGCCTTTGCGGGAGCGATGGCAACGCGAGCGAAAACGCAACCGTTGTGCAGAAAATAGATAGCGGTTGACGGCAGAGCATCAATTCTCGCAAATAGGAAGAATGCAGGTCCCCAGCAGCAAGGATTGAGATTGAGTTCCTTCACCGCCCCCCTCTGTCCTGCCGGACATCTCCCCCTCAAGGGGGGAGATTGGCTGTCACGCCCGCCTTCGGAAATCTTCACCGCGGCAAGAAAGACGCCTGCGGCGAAACTGCCAATCTCCCCCCTGTTTGGACCGGAGACATCGCGAACAGGTGTGCGAGGACATCGCGAACAGTTTGGCGCGCTTTGCGCCGGGA